>JALHSU010000192.1 GCA_022865345.1 Candidatus Zixiibacteriota bacterium | reverse complement strand
ATTGGAGTAAAAAAACCGTAAACCATGAAGAACTATTAACAGAAATCAAAATCGAAGATGTCAAACTAAACGAAAGAGACTTTGTACGCATAGAAATTACTCCAAAAGACCAAGACCAAATCACACGAAATCCAGATGATTGGATTTTCAATGTTGATGAAGAAAGAACATTACCCGACTGGTATGAAATGAACATTATCAAATGTCAAAAGGCTTGTTGGAAGGCTTGGGAAGAAAGCATACTTGTAAATCTCGTAATGGGAGAAGAAGAAATCAAGGTTTCTGATGATAGATTCCTTTTCGCAAATGGAAAAGCCAAAATCGTAGCCTCTGACTCTGTGAGCATCAAAGCCTATGGCTCTGTGAGCATCGTAGCCTATGACTCTGTGAGCATCGTAGCCTATGACTCTGTGAGCATCGTAGCCTCTGACTCTGTGAGCATCGAAGCCTATGACTCTGTGAGCATCGAAGCCTATGACTCTGTGAGCATCGAAGCCTATGACTCTGTGAGCATCAAAGCCTATGACTCTGTGAGCATCGAAGCCTATGGCTCTGTGAGCATCGTAGCCTATGGCTCTGTGAGCATCGTAGCCTATGGCTCTGTGAGCATCGAAGCCTCTGACTCTGTGAGCATCAAAGCCTATGACTCTGTGAGCATCAAAGCCTATGACTACTGGAAAGGAAAAGCATTCTTGAATTCGGTAACTGCCTCATTGGTATGGAAACAGAAAATCTATGTTAAGACAGAAGCAGTAATCGTGAAAACTGACGAAGTCAAGACAGAAACTTGAGAGAAAGGAAAAGCAATGAGTAGCTGTGTGATGCCTGGGCAGCCCTGTGGATGCAGAGCATGTTTGAGTGAGGAGGATCCTCGGGCAGAGATCTGGAAAGAGGTTTTTGGCTGCCTAGAGTTTCCTTTAAAGAATCCTCTTTCTCACATGGGAAACGCTGTGGGAGAGCCTAGAGCTGCATTTCTTATGGGAGATTGGGAGGCTCTGAGCCAGGATGAGCAGGAACAGATGATCCAGGCAATGAAAAGGAAATTTGGAGTGGATGAACAGGTTTTCAGGGCTCAGGTTAGAGTTTTTGGGTATGTTCCCATTAAGGATGAGAACATAACTGTGATCGTGTGTGAGAAACACACTCTGGCAATGCAGTGAGGGATCATTCTTGAGAAACATAAAGTATTTCCATATTCTCTGCGATGGTAAAACTCTGAGGGAGCTGGATGAAACTAGATATCTAGTGCTGCTTAAAGATCTGAGGCTCCAGCTGGGCTGGATAGATGAGGACACTTTCTTTATCATGAAGGGCACAGTTTCAAAAGAGATGCTGTTCAGGATCCTGAAAATGGGATGCTGGTAAATTTTGGGCACAGCAATTGGAACATATTTTGCTAATAAGGCTCTGATTCAGAATTTTGAAAGGCTCATTGAGGCTATGAAAAAGAATGGCAGAGATGGATGACGCCTTTAAGATTGGGCTCATTATAATTTTGATCTGTTTTGCCAGTGCCCTGGCTCTCTGGGATCCCAGGAGCCTCCTGGATGGAGGGAGCTCTCCCATCAAACCCAAAAATGTGGGAGATGTTCTGATAGGCCTGAATGTGAGCTCTCTGGATTGGGGAGTGCTGAGCCCTGGGCAATCTAAAAGCCTGGAAGTGTTAGTTAATAACACTGGCCAGCTGGATGCTGTCTTAAGCATTAAGACACAGAATTGGCAGCCTCTGGAGGCTGAGCAGTTTCTAAAACTCACATGGGATCAGGAGGGCTCAGTGATCGGGCCCGGCAAAAGTGTGGCTGCCAGTGTGAGCCTGAAAGTTTCTCCCTGGATCCAGAACATCATTGATTTCAATTTTGAGATTATGATCAATGCTGAGGAATTTCTGGGATGAGTGAAAACAAAAAACTGATCTGGATTGAAAGATCTCAAATAATAGGCTGCGATCACTGAGGCACCCACTAGAATAAGAAAGATCAACAGGGCTGCTCCATAATCATTTTTTCCCCAGGGCATCTGAAATCACTTTTCTCCAGAGCCCTTTCTGTTCTCTGAGTTAATTTGGTTTGCCATTTGCAGGGCCCTCACATCTTTTGCACTGTTTGGGTGGGTTATTTGTTAAAAGATGCCTCACTCTTTCTGTGATCTAACCTCTGAGATCTTGTGGATCCCAGCCTGAGTTTTCAAACCGTATCCCTCAATTGTGGAATCCCTCTTTATTCCTGTCCAGGATTTGATCTCATCTGTGGTGATCTGCCTGGCATCTTTCAGCGCTCTCAGCTCAGTGATTACACTCCATCTGAGATGATGTGGAGATTTTCTGGGGAAAACTCTCTTGATTATTCTCCAGGCAGTGGCTGGGCTGAATCTCCAAACCTTTTTTCCAGCTCTGGTTTTCATCCATTGGCTCAGAACAAGATCCATGCCCAGCCAGCTGAGTGGCAGCTCAATCTCTCCTCCCCTGGCTCCATGTTTTTTGGCTGGGATCTTCACATACAGAGAGCTGCCCTCCCTGTGCATGTCCTCCTTTCTGATTTCCAGGGCCTCAGTTTTTCTGGATCCAATCGCGGAAGTGATCACCAGATAGCTTTTGTGTGCCAGGGCATCAGTGAATCTGCCATGCTCCAGTGCAGCCTGGAGATCTGCTTTTGTGATGGGCTCATCTGGCTTTCCAAACTGATACTTGTGGAGATATCTCTTTCTGCCCAGGGAATCTCTGAGCATTTCGGGCTCTGTGGTTTGGATCTTGTTTCTCATGGTCCATCAGATCTTTCCAGCGCAAAAAAGGGCTGCACAATTATTATTAGTAATTGTGCAATCTCCATATATGTTCTCTCTCTTTCTGTGCCGCGCGATCGATTTCGAGAGGCACTAATAATGTATAGTATACATAAAGCGGATAGAGATAAAACCGATAGTGCTCAAATACATGGAAACGCAATGGGAGAGGGCATCCTGAGCTCTGTTGGCAGCTGTGAGCCACTCCCCTGGGCTGGTTCTCGTTGTGTATGCGATGGCTCAGCTGGAGAGGCTCAGGGGGGCACTCAGGTGCTCCAGGCTTTCCAGGAGGGTTAAGATTCTTCAAATAATTGGGGGTTTGCTGCTTCTATGTTTCCTTTTATCTGATAGGCTTTCCAGGAGCAGATGATGATGCCCTGGAGCCTCAGGAACATTCTCAGTTTTGCCACATCCAGTTTCCCAGTCTTTTCATTAACCAGTTGCTGAACGCGTGGCATCAGGATCTTTTCAATCTGCTCCTCTGTGAGTTTATACTGTTCTGGCTTTTTGTTAATTGGGTTCTTGTTTGCGCGCGCGCATTGGACAGCCCTTATTTTTGGCAGTTTCCTTTCCAGCCATAACACTCTTTCAGTGAGTGCCTCAATCTCCCATCTGAAAGCAAACTGCTCCTGGCCTGGCTTTCTCTCATTGTTTTGAATCATTTTTCTCCAGTTACAGTTTCGGCAGAGTAGCTGATACTTTTCTTTTGATTCCTCTGGATTCTCAGTGATCTCCCAATATATGCTGGTTGTCTTTTTCCTCTTTTTTCCAACAGGTTCGATATGGTCAATACATAGGACCATTGGATCTTTTTCTCCACAGTCTTGGCATTGGTTTCCCAGAATCAAAAAAGCCTTAATCCTCCCAATCTCATTATATTGCTTATGATAACCTGGCCTGTTTCTCGATTTTTCTTTTCTTATACTTTGGGCTGCATCTTGATGTTCTGGCGAACAGAATTTTTTATCAGGTCTTGTTTGCTCGAAGTCTTTTCCACAGTATTCGCATTTAGCCCTGGGGTTTCCTGTATCTGTTTTTAATGGATAAGTCATTCTTCCTCAAACCTTTCAGGATGAGCTGCCTCAATCAATCCCTTAATATTGTAACCCTTCCAAATACTCAGATGAACTTTGAATTCATCTCTGAGGAAATATCTCATTTTGGAAACATCTAGTTTTCCCTTTGAATTTAACAATTTATCTATGTTGTTCCAAACCATTGTTTCCAGTTGGGAATCAGTGAGATCTGCACTCTCTTTCTGCTGTGCCTGATCTTTTGCCTGTTCATATCTGATCACCTGTGTGGATCTCTTTTTCCTTTCATATTGCGCGCGGAATATCTGGCAGCTCTCAATCTTCTTACATCCCAGGCAGCTGTCTTTATAGCAGAGATGGGAATCAAACTGATGATAGAACAATTCACACATAAACTCTCGATAGATTTTATCTGTGGCCTGGCTGGGGCTCATCCTATAAACATAGGCATGGCCTCTCCCCAGCACATGGATCTGAAACTGAATAAGATAGGACCTGATTGTTTTATCCAGGAGGCTCATGTTTATGATGGGGATGAACAGGGGATGGATCAGGAACCTCTGGCTCTCCAGGGTATGCACTAGCACTTTCTGGATGTCCTGAAACCAATCTCTCTTTCCCATTGCATAAGAGGGTTCATCAAAAATCACTACTTTTCCCATTTTGAGCCTGAGCAGCAGTTCCATATAATCTGAATGAGTGAAAACTATCTGCTCCAGTTTCAATCTCTGTTTCCATTCTCCAGAGCTGGATTGATAGATCCCCTCAAAAACTCTGGCAATGTCTATGGCTTGATAGCTCTTTCCAATGCCTGGCTCCCCTGTTAAACAGATGTTCGTGCAGAGTTTCTGATTGGTCCTCCATCTGATGTGATCCTGAAAAATAGGTCTAACAGCCAGCTCCCCTGAAACCAGGGTTTGAAAGCCATTATAATTCATCAGCTGGAGCTTCCCCACTGGGGGATCCCTCCTCTGCCGGGCCTGGATCCTGGGAGTGATATGGCAGCCCTGTCATAATCTCTTTTGGCTGGATCTTAAGGAGCATGTGCTTTCTCATCAGCAGATTGAAAACTGCATGATACATATCAAAATAATTGATCTGCCTGATCTCCTGGTGTGTGGGAATCTTCTTTCTTCTGCAATACTCTACTGATGCTTTTACTCCACAAAATTGAGGTCGAACATCAATAAAGACAGATTGAGTGCATGTTGTGAGGTCCTTAAGAAACTCTGGATCTCTCAGCTCATCTGGAATCATCGCCACTAGAGCCAGCATTGCCTCTCTGAGCTCATCAGCTGAAAACTTGATATCTTTAATGGTTTTGTTGATGTTAAGAAACGTGTAAAGGAGGAGTATGTTAGTGGGCAGCCTATCTCTCATGGTGAGTTTTGCTTCTGGAAACATCTCCATGAGATCAGCTGGAGCCAGATCTTTCAGGTTAATATCATCACTCATCTACTTGTTTCCCCTCAGCTGCTGCTTTCTCTTTCCAGTTTCGATCCCAGATGTTCCTGGCAATAGGATTGGGTTTCTCAGCTTTATCCATCACCTGGATGCCTGATGTGTTTGCCATCGCCTGGAGAATGTGCCTCCTCCCCAAGCCTCCTATGCCCTGGGATCCTGTGAGCCACCATTCAGTAATATGTCCCCAGTATCTTACTCCATCATAGACATTCCTATATGAAAAATGAGAGAGAGCAGCCAGAGTGCCATCAGTGAGCACAGCCATCTTTCTCTCATCAATCCTCATCTGAGCTTTAATCTCTGGAGATGTGCCCAGCTGCTCAGCCAGGGCTTTTGCCACAATCACTGAGCCCTCCTCCTTAGTGGATGAGGGAGGCTGAGGTCTTATGTTTGGCATTGGAAAACTGGATCCCTCCTCTTTCTGCACAGATGCCTTTTCATCTGAATCTTTTGGAAGAGTTTCAGCTGGAACAGGAGCTGAGTTCTCTGCTGGAGTGGGCTCCATCTTATTCTCCAGTGCGGATGCTTTTGCTTTCTTATTTTGCTTAGTGATATATTCCCTGGCTATTTTCTGGTTTTCCACTATCTGATCAGGATCGGGCATTTCACTCATGCAGAGCTCCCCTGATTAGAGCCAGCATAAACTGGGCTGTTTCTGGAGTGGGAGCTGGAGTATATGTGGGCATCTTAATGATTCCAATCATCACCAGGAGCAGAGCAATCCCAAACCCTGTGCCTCCAGCCAGGAAAACATTGATGAAAAATCCTTTCATCTGAGATCCATGCTCCTCCCAGAATGTTTTTGATGCCCTTCTATCCTCCTCCTGTTTGATGTCCTCTTCACTGATGGATCTCATTCCCTCTGGAGTGAGTGGAGCCTCATCCAGATCCACAGTAACCTGGATTCTGGATTCATCCATCATTTTCAGCTGCCTCTCTGGGAGTGTGTTAAAGAAATCCTCTCCCCAAATTGATTTGAGAGCATCTCCCAGGGATCCCAGCTTTTCCCATCTGCCTGATTTGATCTTCCAGGTGTATGCTGTGCCCTCGATCCCCAGATATCTGGTGATGGGTTTCTTTAAGAATCTGCCCACAATGCCAGTGAATCCAGGATGGAGTTTGAAAAATCTCTGAATGGGCATCCCCTTAATTTTCTTGCATTGGAGAGAAACAGAAGTTTCCTCATCAATGCTGAGATCAACAAATCTGTGATCTCCTGGAATGAATTTGATCACCTGATTTCCCAGCCAGGGGCGCAAGAACAATCCAATGAGCAGCCCAATCATAATGAACATGCCAGTGAAAACCCATGTGAGGGGCTGTGAGAAATAGTTTAAGAAGATATCCAGGATGCCAGCCATCAGGGTTCCTCCTGTAACTTGTTTAACATCACATCTTTCAGTATCTGCATCTCCTTTTCAGAGCCCTGTATTTTGATTGTGAGCTCATATTTCTCAGAATCATGGGCAAAAAATCTCCTGAAAAGAGTCATACCCCTTAATTTCAAAAATTCTCCTCCTATCTACTGATCATCAGCTCATCTATGTGGGAGGATGCTGCATATAAAATTTTAAATACTTACTCTAATAAGATAGAGCTGAGGGGGTTTGGAGCCATCTTGAGAAATTACATCCCATGTGATTTTGATTTTTGGAATCCAAATCAGGCTCCCTCTCTGTATCTGGGGAGGTCTTGACGATGGTTAAGGGTGCATCAGGTGCGGGCACTATCATGGGCATCATTCGCACTCCACTGGGCATCATAGTGCTTTTCATAATCATGCTGGTCCTCTCTGGGCTGAGTATCGCCTCAGCAATTTCTGGAGAGCTGACAGCTGCTGCTGTTTCGAGTGCTGGCCTTCTGGTTGTGATCGTGCTCCTGGTTGTGATCAATGTTCTTGGAAAGTAGCATCTTTCCAGGATACACTGCGTAGCCCCAGATCAGATTTTTTGCTGGCTGGGGAGCTCTTTCCTTTTTTTGTTAGTGATTGGGAGGATTGATTTGATGCCAGGAAAAGGATGCCAGAAACATAAAGGACCGCGTGGAGGCACTTATGTGATGGTCCGTAAGAAAGGAGGAGGCACTAGGAGAGAATATCTCTGAGCAGATTTCAGAAATTCAGCGCTGATCCTTTTGGATATGTGGATCAACTGAGCCTTTCCCTGAGGGGATTCAACTTTAACATTTTCCAGAAATATCACAGGATCCAACACACTGCTTTTGTGGGAGCAATCGTGTGCCTGGCTGCCTGGATTGTTTTTGGTTTTGATTCTACTCCTCTCCAGTTTATTCATGCAGCTTATGAGGGGCTGGTTCCTCTGGCTGATGGTGTGGGTTCCTGGCAGAATGTTATCCAGATCTATCATTCTTATTATGGAAAGGAGATGCACTGGAGTGCTTTTGTGATCTATTTCCTTTTGTTCTGGGGATTGAGCAAATCCTGGGAGAAAGCTGCCATTATCAAATCTAAAAACCTGGTGTTCAGTTTTGCTGCCATGTTTCTGGCAATCGGGATTTTTGAGTGGTTCTGGATCCTGAGTTTCAGCTATTTTCAGAATCAGCCCTGGGTTTCCACATGGAGATTTCCCCAGATGAAAATTCTCCTCCAGAATACTGCTTTCACATTGGCTGGAGGGCTCACATGCCTCTACATGCTCACTGAAAGATGGCATTGGAATGGAAAGATTCAGGGAGAGAGGGCTTATTATTTCCAGGCCCGGCACTGGGTTCTCTGGCTGTTTGTGGGGCTCAGCATTGCCTCAGCATTGTTCTGGATCTATTATCCAGGGCCTGTGCAGCTGCTCACTGTCCAGCTGGAGAATGGCCAGATCTGGCAGAGCTCCAGGCTTTTCCCCCAAACCCTATACACTATTGATATGAATCCTGGGGATGGAATCAATGCTGGAGTATGGTTCTGGATCCAGGATGATCTGATCCATGCTGTGAACACTGGAGTAAAAGCAATCTGGGCAGCCACAGTTTTTCTCCTGTTTAGAGCTGTGCCAGAAAACAGAAATAGAGAAAGAGCCTATTAGTGGAGGAGCTGGCTGAAACATGAAATTGAAAGCATCTCTCCTGATCTGCATTTTTCTAACGTCTTTTCTGGCAGTTTTCTCTGGATTTGATCCCTCAGTGCAAGCTGCTCAATATTGGAGTGATGGATTTGAATCTGGCAATCATAATGCATGGACAAGCGAAACAGGAGTAGTTATAGTATCCACAGATCTTCCCTATACAGGTTTATATGGAGCATCAGTGAACACAGAATCAGGCAACATGCCAGCCTATCTATCCAAGACTCACTCATACACAGAATTATATTTTTGTTGCCGATACTATTTTGATGTTCTAGATCTTCCAAGCGAAACATGGCCATCGTTATCTCGTTTTCGCATTATGAGCATTGAGGTTGATGGAGTTAATGGCATTTCATTACTGGTTGGCAGAGGATCACCAACTAATTATTGGAAAGTTCAATATGGTGATTATGAGTTTTCTGATTATATCGGAACACTGCCTCCAGCTGCTGGCAATTGGTATGGCATAGAGCTTCATTGGAACAATACAGGAGGAACGCAAAAAACATGGGAAGTTTGGATTAATGGAACAAATATCTTCAGCTTAACAGGCACAGATACATACTCTAGCATCACGACAAATGTGCAACTAGGAGCATGGGATTATGATGGAGTTAATACTCCCTGGATCATATCAGACTTTGATGATGCAGTAACTGGAAATGCCTATTTGGGCTGCCCTCCTGTGGGTGGGCCCACGCCAGATACAGATCCTCCCACATACGAAACTGATTTTGACTATTCCACAAACATTGTGGGAGAATCGTGCAATTTCAGCGTCACTATTAATGATAATGTTAATGTGTCTGGATATTTGCTGTCTGTAATGAACAACACTAGCAACATATGGTACAATACTACTTGGACTGATTGCGCAGATGCCTCATTAGTATGGGCATCTGCATTGTTCACATTGCCAGCTGAGGACACATTAATAGTGAAATACAAATTTTTTGCTAACGACACAACAAACAACTGGTCAGGGAGCACTATGCAAGAAACACTGCCTATTAGAACCACATATGGATCATTGCCTGATTCTAGTGCCATGCCAGCTAATAATCCTCCAGGAACCAGAAGGGTTGTTTCTGTGACATCAGGTTCCACAACAGCAGTATTAACATTTGACAGTGGTTTAAACGGCTTCTTTTCGTATATTCCACTCACGCAAATGACATACACTGGTGTTTGGGATGGATTCCTCCCAAGCAATGAGGGTACTTTACATGCAAAAGGATCATCAGTGTATGTAGCATGCTGGCATGGTTATAATAATTTCACGCATCCATATCAGAATTTTGCAGAAATAATGCGTTACACATTTGTTCCTCCATTCACATTATCATACAGAGGATCGTTCAACATAATATCAAATGACACAAGATTCGTGCTGTATGAAACTAAAACTATTGTCTATAATAGCTATTGGCTCTCAGAGTTTCCAGGAGCTCCAATTATCTATGGATACTACTCGTTTGCATTTGCAACAGCTATAAATGGCCATACAACAGTAGCTGTTAAGTGTAATGGTGATTTTTCATATGAATTGACTCGGGTTCTACTGTATGATCTTAGTGACGATTCTTATATTATGACACAATTGGGAGCCTCGTCAGTTATTGGAGCTACTCCCATAGCTCTTGCAGCTGATCCATATTATATTGATGGATACGTCTTTTGCTTCTCATACAGAGCAACGCAACTTGTGAAGTATAGACGCTGGACAGGCACAGACTGGCATGAGTTTATCCCCAGTATTGAGGAAAAAAATATGGGCACAACTAATGATCATGCATGGTCTATAACGTACAGTGCTTCTGCAAACAGAACGTATTTTGCTGGATCATCAGTGGGTATATATCATTTAGCAAATGGTGATAATTATTTCTCATCAGACAGCGTAGCGGTTTATGGAACAGCTGTTTGTATAGGAGCCACAAGATCCCAGGTAATAGTGCTGCAAACAGAAGATATCGTCACTACCTCATGTGTAGTGCAAACAGCCTGGCCATCATTATCATCATGGAACTATGTTGATCTTTTTCATGTCAATAACACTGCTGGTGTGATGTGTCCAGCAATATCTACTGGCACAGCAAAATTGCCATTTGCATTAATTAGAGCTACGAATAGTTACAACATAACATTGGCTGAATTTGGCTCAGATTATTTGAGCCCTTATATGAGTGCTATTGATGGGGAGAACATAGATGGAAATGGCCTCTGGGTTTTCACTGATTGGAAATACTATACTTTCAGAATAAATGTGCCCAATCAGGATGAGGAAATTTTCAGCAATCTTACTGATGTGGGGATCAGATTCAATGTGAGCACATCTCAGGAGGAGATCATGTGTGATTTCTATGCAAACAATACAGAGAGGAATGGAACCTGGAGCACTTATGGGGATGATGAGTGGATCTGGAGCTTTAACAGCTCATTGAGCTCAGAGCTGGCAACCAGGTTTGGGCAGCCAGTGAAACTCCAGGAGGGCACTGTTTCCTATGACAGCACATATAATGAAACTGATATTACTTTCCAGATCTGGTTTGACAAGCAATGCCTCGATATTTATAATCCTTTAAATCCAGTGGCGATCTATGCTCTCTGCAACTGGGCAAGCTATTCTCTGAGCTGGTTTGATTCAGATCAAACTTTTCTCGTCTATTCAAAAGGAGGATTCTCAAAAGATTTCAACACAACAAATTATGCTTATGCAAATGCCCTGGCTGGAGAGGAATGGTGTTCCCTCTATGCCTATAATGGAACAACAGTTTCAAACACAATCTGGTTCAGAGATCTCCAGCACATCAAGCTGCTGCCACAAGTGGATTTTCTGGCTGGCAGATCTGTTTTCTACATCACCACTTATATCGAGTATTCCACTGGACAGGGAGAGTGGCTGCCCGGCTGGAAAAACATCATAGCTGTTTCCTATGTGAGCTATACTGCTATTTTTGCCAGTAATGTGTGGATCAACATGACATCAGCCTGGTTCCAGGGATCTGGCACTCCAGGCAGTTATGATTGGGTAAAAACGGATAACATATATATGTTCTATCATGGCAGTGTGGGCACTGCTGGGAATCCTGGCAGATGGAGTTTCTGGATTGATATGTGGTTCAATAACATTAATGCCAGCAGCACAGGAGGGGGCAGAGTCAATGCTTTTGAGTTTCCAATGAACGATAATGCAGATCTCTGGATGAGATGGCTGGCAAACAATTGGGGAGTGAAAGATAATGTGGATTGGACATCAAACTACATGGGAGATCTGAAAGATACTGATGGAAACATTATGAATTGCCAGAAAATCAAGATGGTTAGAGTGAAAATGGAGCTGGAGGTTACTCAGGCTGAGGCTATACAGCTGGCTATCATCCACAATTTCCCAGTTTTGGATTACACTCACAGCCCAGAGCTCCCTCTTGTGGGGATCCAAACTCCTGTTTTTGATGAAACCAAGATGCCCAATGTGGGGCAAACTGGGCTCCTGGGAGCTGTGTTCAGCATGTTCTCTGGAATTGGACAGTGGCTTTCTGAAAACGTGATATTTGGAGGGCTCAATCTCTGGAGCAATTTTGTGGCTTTCCTGGACACAATAGCTGCCTGGCTGGGAGCTCCCAAATTCTTTTCCAATCTGTTCAAGTGGATTGCTGATGGGTTTGGCTATATGGTGAGCTCTGCCACTTTTATGTTCCAGCTGCTCAGTGCCTTTTTCACAATGCTGGGCAGTCTCCTAGCCTCTTTTGTTTCTGTTCTGAGTGAATTTGTGCTCAGCATCATTGCCACTCTGGGATATTTGGTGAATTTCCTGGGAGGAGTGGGCACTGGAGCTGGAGATCTCTGGACACAATTCAACATTTGGGGCTGGCTCCAAGTTGCTCTGATCTTTTATCCCCTCTATCTGATCCTTCTGTGGGAGGAGAGAGGGCTGGATCCTGTGATCGCTCAGCTCACTATGATCTGGGGGATTGCTGCCTGGCTGTTTGGCTTTTTCATCCAGATCATCCAGGCAATGATAGGTATCATGCACACATTGATTGAGAGTATTCCAGTGGCTGAATAACATGAATGAAAAAACAAGAATCAGAAAAAGATGGATCTCGATTCCAGGAGTGATCCTGATCCTTACTCTAGTGTTTGCCATCATCTCCAGTGATAAGATGCCATTCATCAGGCTGGCTTTTGGCGCCCCTGATTCCTATGGCAATGATATCTATGTGGTTGATATCCAGGAATACTCAGGCACTGCCTGGCAATGGGTTTATAATTTCACTGCCACTGGCCAGAACACCAGAGTGCATGATGGCTGGCAAATCGGATTCTATGTGGTTGTGAAACTCAATTACACTCTAGCCACTAATGCAGCTGGAGCTGAGCTCTATACCAGAGTGAACATGACATTAACGAACATGACAGACAGCAAAATCGTCACTGGCTGGAACAATGTGGTTCTCAATAACACTGGCACTCCCTGGAATGATGGCACAGCTCCCACAAATTTCTGGTATTGCCCCAAACAGGGAAACTGGACATCAGAATTACCCATAGCGGATATGATCTATAATTGCACATTCGCCTATCAGCCAAAGTTCTAATCCTGATCTTGGCCTCTGTTCTCTCACTGATTTTGATTCCACAGGTTAGAGCAACCACAACAGAATCAGACTATGTAAATTATTTTTCTGCAACTATCGCAAATTGGAATACTCACACAGGAACGACACCATATCTACAACAAGCAGCAGGAAACGAAATTGGAGCTTATACGGATCATTCAGTAGATGCCTATTACGGTTTTGCCGATACTTCAGTGTCGAGCTTTAGCACTATCACAAGCATTAAACTGAAAGGGCAGGTCCAAACAAACAATGATATGCATAATGTGGCCTGTTTATTGTATGGATCAAGTGGTGGAGCATGGAGTCTGACAGCTAACTTTTATGGTGATGGAACAACAACCTGGATTCCCAATGAAAGCGTAGATTTGAAAGCAACAATAAACAGTTTGGCAAGAATCAATGAGTGCAGAATGAACCTGACCAAACATAATGTTGGAACAGGAACATTAACTTTTAAACAGGTTTTCCTAGAGATCATTTATTCCACAGGAGCAGAGTGGAGATCTCCTATCGTCTGGACTCTGTGGACATATCGAAATTGGAGTTCTCCTCTCGTCTGGGCTGACTTCTTTCAGAGAGCATGGCAGAATCCCAATGTTTGGGGCTGCTGGTTCTATCGTAACTGGAGCACTGCCATCACCTGGAATGGATGGTTTTACAGAAACTGGAGCACAGCAATCTCCTGGGAGGATTATTTCTATCGCAATTGGAGCATTGAAATTAGCTGGAGTGATTTCTTTTATAGGAATTGGAGCTCCCCAATCACCTGGCTGGATGATCTGATCCTCACGATCATCATTGTTCCAGGCTGGCAGCCTCCTATCGTTTGGCAGTTTAAGATAGGTGTCAATCCCAATGAGCTGGCTCAGGCAGCAGTGATAGGGCTTATATTCATTCCGATCCTATTAATTCTCTTGGCTGTGATCCTGAGGAGAAAGAGATAATGGATGATGCTGCTGCCATCGTAACTATTGGTATATGCCTTTTTGCTTTTCTCCTGGTTCTTCTGGGGCTGGGGGAATTCTATGGAGGACAATGGCAGCTCATTGCTCAGGGCGTTGCCACATTTATGCTCCTGATCGTGGCTTTCGCTTTTGGAGCTTTTGTTCTTGTGAGGCTGATAAATAAGAAATGAGCAGCAATGCAAAACCTGGCATGATCATTCTGGTGTGTGGGCTCCTGGGGCTCATCATGGCTGCCATTGAACAAGTGGCTTATGATAATGAGTGGGTTCTAACTGTCTATCTCACAGATGCCTCTCAGCTCCCTGGCTTTCAAATCATCACCATTGTGTTTTTCCTATTGATAGGAGCAGTAATAGCAGCTCTCACATCCAGATAGTGATGGGGAGATGAATATTGAAAGATTGGGATCAGCCCTGGAAAAAGAAAGAGCCTGGAAGGAGACTCAGTGATAAAGCGCGCGCGCTCCAGGAGAAATCTGAACAGGAAAGGACAGCCATGAGCCAGAAAGCCACTCAGCTGGTTAAGATCATTTTTCATAAAAAGCTCTGGGGATTGCCAAACCAATTCAGGGGAGTAGCCTTACAGTTTTCTCAGCCTCTGAGAATGGAGGAAATCAGGGAAAGGATGCACAGTGCCTTTCCTGAGCTCTCAGTGCAATGGGAGGAGGACCATACATAGGGATCCTCAATCAGTTTGTGAGAGGGCTTAAGCGTGATATGTCCAGGACCTGGACCTATCTGGCCAATCTTTTGCATCATGGGAAAAAGAGGAGGAGAAGGAGGGATCCTGATGAGATCCCCAGGTCCTGGAGGCGCCAGGATCTCCAGGATGCCGGACCTGGAAAGGGCAGATCAGTGATCATTAAACATAAGAAAAGGATCCCTGGGCTCTTGTGGTTCAAAAGGATCCTGGCTGGCTTTCTGCTTTTGATCAATTTCACTTTCAGCCAGTTTATGCTGGGCAGCCTGGGAGCTCCAGCTCAGCCCATGTTCATCCTGTTCTTGGCTAACAGTTTCATTCTTTTGGATTATCTCTGGAAAACCAGGAGAGGAGCTCAACAATGAATAAGAGGATCCTGGCTTTTCCCATTGCTCTCATTGCTTTCTGCATTGGATGGATCATTGTATTTCTGGGAGAGAGTGAGATCCTGGCTGCTGCCTGGGCAAATCTGAAACAGGGCCTATATTCCATTTTTCT
Organism: Candidatus Zixiibacteriota bacterium; assembly: GCA_022865345.1. NCBI lineage: Bacteria > Pseudomonadati > Candidatus Zixiibacteriota > Candidatus Zixiibacteriota bacterium. The sequence continues at coordinate 8,734 of JALHSU010000192.1, read as the reverse complement.
TGTGGCAGCCATGCCTTTCTCATTTATTCTGTTTTTCTACATTCTGGGAGATTGCATGAGATGGGATAAGAAATCTGTGATATTTGAGATGAAAAAAGATGAGAAAAAAGAAAGCAGTAATCCATGAGAGTGATTTCCTCACCAAAAACATCAGCAGCCTCCTCAGGAGGATCCCACAAGTGGGAGAGCAGCTGGCTGGATTCTATCTGTGGAAACACATGCTCTGGAATTTTATACTGATTGGCGCCAGTGGAACAATCCTCAATTATGCACTCTATGAATGGGCTTTCCGCGCGCTGTTTCTATATCTCTGGGGAGGAACATTCATTGCCTGGGTGATTGCCACTTTCCTAGTGGCTTTCTGGAATTACTATCTGAATAAGAGATGGAGCCTGAAACCTGATGCTCAGATCCTGAAAATGAAAAAGGCTGAGCTGTTAGATCTGAAAGCAAAAGTGGAGATGCTCCTCTCTGGAAAGTTTGATAGAAAGGGAAAGAGGATCTGAGATCTCTGTGAGTGTGCCCTGTTTGAATGAGGAGAAACATATCCCAGGTTTCCTCAGCTCTCTGGTTTCCCAGAGCCCTGGAGTGGAGCTCATTGTGATTGATGGAGGATCCACAGATCGCTCCAGAGATCTTATAGATAGCTTCAGAGATATACTGAAGATCACTGGATTGATTGATGAAACTAGAAACCTGGGATATCTGAGAAACAGAGGAGCCAGGGCTGCTAGAGGAAAGATCCTTCTTTTTACCAATGCTGATGCAGTGCTGCCTCAGGGTTTCCTAGCTCGGATGAGCCAGGAGTTTCAGGATCCCACTGTGGCTGCTGTTTCAGGCAGAACAATTCCCCTGAATGGAGGAGTTATCTGCTCAGCTGCCTATGCTGCTTTTGATCTTCTGAGATGGATGGCTGCCAGGATTGGCCAATTTTCTCCATCAGGCAATTTCCTGGCTGTTCATGCGCGCGTGTTTTGGGCTGTGGGAGGTTTTCATAAGCTGAGAGTGAATGAGGATGGGGAGCTGGGGATCAGGCTCAGCCAGTATGCCCGAGAGAGAGAAGTGAAACTGAAATTCATCTGGGGGCTCTCGGCTGCCCACTATTCTGAACGATTCCAAAAGGGCGCCCTGCAAACTCTGATGTTTTATTCCTATGTGTTTGGGAATTTCCATCCATTGCTGAGGAGGATCCTGAGCCCATTGGAAAAGAAAAGTGCTAGGGAGTTTTAATCATGCTCAGTGATCTATTGATTATGGCCAGCATCTGGTTTCCTCTGTTCTCGATCCTGATCATGCTGGTAAAATGGAACAAATATGAAAGAATGAACAGAAAACTGATGTTCCTGGGCATTGAGCTGATCATTATTGGAGCTGCTGATATTGTTGCTTCTATGGATTTGCCCAAAATAGCCAGCTTTCTATGGATCTATCTGCTTTTTGGAGGATTGTACGCTGCTATGCTGCTGAAAAGAACAGGGAGGCTGGAGCTCTCTTTCTGTTTTCCAGCTGCTGCCTTAATGGTGTTTGTGGCTGCTGATCTCTGGGAGCTGCCTGTTTTCGTTTATGGCCATCTCCACATTTTCAATCCAGTTTTCCAGCTGTGGGCTGGCCAGTGGTTTGATCAGATCCACAGGTTTTATGCCCTGGGAGTTTTGGCAGCGCTGCTGATTCTCATCAAGTGGAAACCCACTGTGAAAAGTTGCGCTTTTATGTTTGATGCCATTATAGCTCCTTTCATTGTGCTGGCAGTGAGCCCCTTTCCTTTCTGGCCAGATCTGGCTAGGATCAGCACTCTGGTTCTGTTTGGATGTGCAATCATTCTGGGAGTAGAGAAATATGAGAAAGATGAGAAAAATCATTCTGAGCTTGGTGTTTGAGGCAGCTCTCCTGGGAGCAGCTGCTCTATTATTGATCCAGAGCTATGGAAATCTAGGATCTATCCCTGAGGAGGACCTGGTATCCTATTGTTTCTGGCTGATGCTGGCTTTTACTGGTATGATCATTGTGGGGAATATCAATCTGTTTTATATAACAGAAGCTCCAAAAAAGAGAGCCCAGGAGCCTCCTCCAATGATCCACAAAAAACAGAAAACGCGCGCGCGCTCAAGTTCTCATGTGAAATCCACAAAACCAATGAATGGGGAGGCTCCCCCAAAAGAAAAAGAGGAGAGCCCAAAAGTGTGGAGAGAGGAGGAGTTTGAATGATGCCTGAAAATCTTTTCTTGGTGAAATTTGTGAAAGTAGAAATCAGGCAGCCCTATTTTGATCCCCATCCTGAAAAGAGCACAACAGATAATCATGCCTGGAGAGTGGGATTGTTTGTTCATCTCACTGATCAGAAAGGAAACCAGCTGATCTGGATGCCCAAATGGAGCGAGATTGAGGAGATCCTGAAAGGGAAAGTGGATGTGGAGCAGCAGAATAAGGACCTGTGCAAAAAGAATCTGGCAGATTTTATGGGAGGTCCTGAATGAGCTGCTGGACATGTCTTTTGTATATCCTGGCGCTAAAAAGGAGGGAAAGATCCAGGCGTGATCACTGTGAAATTCAAAAATGAGGCTGAGCTCAGGGCTTTAAATCCTGAACAGCTAGAAATCAGGCTCAGGAATGTGAGCACAACACTGGCTCAAGTCAGAAAGATGAAAATAGTGGGAGTGGGAAATCCCAGGATTGAACATGCGCTAAAAAGGGAAAAGAAATCAATCTTGAAAATTCAGGAGGAAAATCATGGGAAAAGAAAAAACCTGTTCTAAATGCAGCCAGGAGTTTCAGGATTCTAAGAAAGAGAAAGCTGAGAGGTTTGCTGTTATGAGAATGTTGGGGCTGATCAAACTGGCTGGGCTAGATGAGATCAAGAAAGAAACGGAAAGCTATTGTTATAAATGCTGGAAAACCAGGATGAGATCCGTTATGAAACCTTTTGCAGAATCATTGGGAGCAGCTGCTGGAGATTGGTGAAAGCCATTGAGCTCATATCCATGCCAGAGATTCTGAAAGCATTTTGAGAAAGACAAAACATAGAACATTCCTCTAGGCTCATGTTCCATAGGGCTATTTATCTCCCTTTCCAGGAAACCAGAGCTGTGATTCACATGGGAGGAGCTGGCTGGATCAGGAAAGAGAAAACGCATCCATCAGAAAGAAAAGTGGGGCAGCCTAGAGTGATGTATTGTAAGATAAAATTCAGCATCAAAAGAGCCCAGGAGCTGCTCTATAATCACCAAAATGATGTTTTCTGTAAGGATATTCAGCTCAAGAGATCTGAAAGCAAAAGATCCATGTGGCTCATAACTTGTGGCTGCCCTGATGAGCACTGCAATCAGCAAACAGTGTATAAGAGAAAAATGATGCTCGGATCCCCAAATAGGATGTGATTTCAATGGAAATCGGGCTTATTATTTTCCTCATTCTTTTCTTTCTCAGCTGCATCGGAATCTGGGCTCTGATAATTTTCTATCCAGCCTATCCAGAGATCAACTGAATTTTTGATAGAACAATCCTCTATCATAATTTAAATACTGAAAACTATTCCATAGTTAAGTGCTGATTGCACAGTAGAGAAGGAAGGATGGTTTTTTTCTTCCCCATCTTTCTTCCTTTCTCCCAAACAATAGAAAAGGAGGTAAGAACAGTGAGAAAGATAAACCTGGCAATTCTGGGAACCAGCTTATTCATTACGATATGTGAGTATATCTGGTTTGCAGAGATCTGGTTCATGCGATAGGCATGAGCCTGATGTTCCCACTTTCTCCCCTTTCTCTATCCACATTGGAGATGAAAACTATGGATTGGAATGATCTGCTAATAACTTTTACTGTTCTCGGCACTGTATTCCTGTATCCATTTGTCATGTTGTGGCTCTGCCTCTTGCTGCTGCCTTCTCCCTGGAGTGCTATCATGTTTCTTGTGCTGCATGCTCCCTGGCCTATCTTTTGGTATTACAGGAGGATAATGTTTGATAGAAACGCTCTGGAGGCCAAACAGCATCCAGGCACATCAACAGATTTCAATGAAGCTATGGCTAGTTACATCAGTTTGGTGAAAAAGGAGAAATCTGAATCATCAGAGTGAACATCTGGGTTCATTTCTGTAAGAAATACCAGAGGATCCTCACATCACAGGAGATCAGTGATCATAAATGCTTCTTGAAAGGAAAGAGAAAGAACAGGCCATGCCACTTGATGCAGAAGCTCCCTGGAACCAGAAAGAAATAAAGGAAAGATGAGCAGCTGCTGGCCTGATAGGATTGGGATTCATCTTGAATAGACAGTTAAGGCGAAAGATTCTTTCTCGTAACATTGACACTCTGAGCTTATTCTTTTGTCGTGAGCCTATTTCTGGCTATGCTTTACAAGCTAAAATTGAGGATGCTTTCCATGTTCACATAGGATCGGGATTGATTTATAACTCATTAATGCGTCTTGAAAGTGATGAATTGCTTTCTCATAATCTCGTTATCGGGAAATGTAGAACAAGGCAAACACGCGTTTATAGTGTTACCGAGTTTATAGTGTTACCGAGAAAGGCCAAGCCGATTTTGTGGAGAGCATTCAAACATTGCGTTTTCTATGTCTTTTTTCAAGAGAAAAGATTAAGAAAAAGGTTTGAGATGAAATTTAGAGAGTGGCCTCAGTGCCTCAGCAGTTTGCTCGTTCTTTTTCTGTTGGTCTATCATCACATACTGCCTGTTTTCTTGCCAGGGCTCTCTTGATTTCCCAGTTAAAAACAGGGCAGAGCTCCTCTGAATTGTTATAGTTTGGGCAGTGAGAGTATTTGGTTGCTCGGGGCTTGAATTTCTCTCTTTTACTCTTATCTTCACTCGGGATCATGCTATCGCCTCCTGATGTTTTTGGATCTCCTCCATGATCTCTAATCTAGCTCGATATTTCCAATGCTCTATGGGTTTCATTTTGGGATTCTCCAGGGGCATTGCCCAGATCCAGAGCTTATCCTGGGTTTCAAACCTGATCCAGAATCTGACCTTATTATATCTCAGGATCCTATGCTTGAAATCCAGCATGATACCATCATAAGGGGCAATCTTATCCACTGCCCACAATCTATGTTTTGAGGCATAGGGAGTGGGGCTCATTCCTCATCCTCCTCCCTGAGATATTTTTCTAGTCTATCGCCTTTTGCTTTTGCATTTTTATGTCGTTTACGATTTTCAGGAGAATCCTCTAGGAATACTGGACTAATACCTTTCTTTTCTAGACTGAGAATTTGATCATTGCTCAATTGCCCTTTCCAGCACACCAACTCCACTCTGCTGGGCTTGAAACCGTAGAAGATGGCTGGGATTGTTTCTGGTTCTTTCATGTGGAGGCCATTGTCTTTCAGCAGTGCCAGGCACACATTTGGAGTTTTCAGATGTGCTAGGAAAATCCATGTTTCTCCTAGCTTGAGATAGCTGGGGATCTCGGGGATCCTTTTGCTCACTCCCATGCTGAGAGCCTCTTTTATGAAAGTGCTGGGAGTGTAGCTCTTTTGCCCCACAAACATGAGGCCATAGGATCCTTTTGGATCTGGATGGCATGTGGGGCAATCTTTCCAGCAGCCACAGATTTCTCCAGCTGCTCCTCTGGCTTTCAGTTTCAGATGAAGATTCTGTTCTGCCTGGATGATGTATGCTGGCTTGAGCAGCTGGAGCTTTCTGTTGAATGGAGGCTTAAAGCCACAGCAATCACATTCCTGGAGCTCTAGGGGCAGCCCATCACAATTGAGATGCTGGCCTGGATCTGAAACCAGATAGAGGCCTCCTATTTTTCTCCAGCCACAACCACGTTTAGCTTCACTCATTGATTTCCCTCCTCAAATCCATGAGTATCTGGATTGGATCTGCATAGTATTCGACTCTGTGCTTTTCGCATAATGTGTCTATCCAGAAAAGCCCAAAAGGAGAGCTTTTTTTCAGCACACAGCCACATTCAAGCCTGGCAAAAGTTGAGAGTGATCGCCATTTGTTTGTCTTACTCATCATTTGGAGCTCATCTCTTTCAGGCTTTTCTCATATTCATCATAGTGCTTGATGAGCTCTAGAATGGCCTTTCTCACAAAATCAGATCTATCCTTGAAAACTCCTGGCCTTTTCCGAACCAGGATATCCATTGCTGAGATTTCCTCTCTAGGGATCCTCACTGCTATTTTTGGAGTTTTCATTTCTGGATCCTCCCTCTCAAAATCCTCTTTATTCCGATAGCCAGCAAAAACAGAGCAACTATTCCCAGGTTAATCAGCAGCCCAATAAAAACTTCGTTCATTGTGTTTCCCTATCCATATAGAATTTTATGGTTTCTCTGAGAGCAAAATCACTCTTGAGCATGGCCTTCATAAGCCGATATCTGATCTGCACTTTCTTGTTTGGATGCACAATGAAACGGCCTTCTAGGGCATCCTTAACTAATTGGTGGTTTCCTTCAGCCATCTTAATTATTAATTCGAGCTTCATAGCTCGATTTGCTTGTTTGGTTTCCATTTACATTCCTCCTCTTTTGGTTTCTATTAGAGAGCACAGATGATGGGCTCTTTTCTGCCAGTTTGTTATACGTTGATAGAGTTTCCATGAATCATTCCATCTAACCCAGAAAATCACTGTGCCTATTGCTGCCAGAATCGTTATGATGATTTGCTCCATCTTTCTATGCCCCATGTGATGGTATCATCTGTGTCGGACACCAGATATAAACGTGTCGGACAATGTGTAGAACAGAAATACAGCAAATCTATGGTCAAATGAGGACTGTTATCAAAAATAAGGAAGGAAAATATGCTTGTTCGACAAAAGGAGCCCAGCTTCTTGAGTTCTTTAGAAGTTTAGAGTAAACAGAAGAAATTTTGGACAAAAAAGACAATTAAGGAAAACCAGAGAATAAGAAAGCCACTCCTGGAGGGCTCAGTTTGGGATTGGAATCTGAGATCATCTATCCTGATGAGGAGTGCCCTGAAAAAGTTACCATCAGAGTGCTGCCTGAAAAGCTCCAGGTGTATCCTCGATTCAAACACCTGGTTACTAAAAAGCTGGGCTCTGATGTTTGTTTTGTAACAACATCTCTCTGGGAGGCTTTCCTGATTGGCATGGATCAGCTCCCTCCCCAGAATGAGCAGCTGGAGATCAAGTTTCTGAGGCAGAATGTTCAGATAAACATTGGCTGCCAAATCACTTATCAGCCCAAAAAAGCCAGGAGATCTCCAGCTACTCCTGGAGTTTCCCAGGAGCCCATCATTGAGATCAGAAAGAACCATCTGCTCCCTCTCCTCCTGGATGAATGGAAAACATTGAATGAGGCCTCAAAAAAATACTGGAGAGGAATCCTGATTGAGGATGGCATTATTGAGAGCCCCCCCTCTGTTTCCACTCCAGCAGCCCAACAGAGCAATACTGCTCCAGTGAAACCTGATGAGTGGCAGATCCAGGAGGCTCTGGAAAGATCAAAAACGGAATAAAGGCTTTATTTCGGAAAGTGAGCAGCCTTTATCATGGAGAGAAAGCGTAAAAGATTATCCAGAAAAAGAAAACTGGCAATTCTGGAAAAACAAAACCTGAAATGCAAAAAATGTGGGAGAAAAATCACTCTTTCTGCTTATAGATTGAGGGATTGGAAAATTCTTCTAGGGCATTATCCAGATAAAACCATTCCATCCAGAGCCAGATTTCATCATTTGAAACCTTTTGCCCAGGGAGGCTCTGATCAGGAAACCAATTTTGTGGCTCTATGTGGATTATGCCACAGCTCTGCTCATGGTTACTACAAAAGTTTTAAAAATTAACCATGTTTTAATATGACAATTGCTGGCAAGAGTGTCGGAGGAGTGTCGGAGTGGGAGCTGGAGGGGAGGAGGGCTGCTGGGTTTTGAGTGATGAAAAACGGTTGTTTCGTGTCGAGTTGAGAACGTGGCCAGCTAGGGAGATTTCTCTTTTGGTTTTTGGTTTCAATGAGGAAGATGCTGAGAAGGAAGGATGGAATTTTATTAAGATTCATGGCTGGAGAGCAAAAATCGGGAAGATTGAGCTGCTTCTTATGACTTGATATAGGCTGCTAGGGCTCAGATTCCTCATTCAATGTGATGCTTTTTGATACTGTTTGGATCTTCCTGAGTAGAGTGTTTGTGGAAAAGCTATTATAGCTCCATAGGATACAGTTTCTGCATACTGAGGTATTTGTGTGAATGAGTGGTGGGAATTTGAGAAATCTGATATAGAATTTCTCCAGGATGTGGCTAAAATGGAGCTCAGCATGGCTGCTCAAAAGTGGATAGAACAGATGGGATGGAAACCTGAAAAGGCTGAGGCCAATGCTAGAGCCTGGCTGCATAGGATCAGGAGGAGAGTTACCAGATGCCGAAATTATGTGAATAAGATCCTGGCTCTCCAGAAGCAATCTCCCAGGATCAGAAAGCTCACAACTTCTGGGCAGCTGGAAAATGAGGAGGATGAACAGGAATGAGCTATTATCTGAATGTTATAGAATTGGAACCTAGAACTTTCTTCCATAAATATATTTATTCCAGATAAACCAACCTAGCTAAACAACTGGAGACTTGAACAACTTGTGCAAATATTTCAGTTGTGTAATAACCAAGGATTTGAAGGTTCATTGGAGTAAAAAAACCGTAAACCATGAAGAACTATTAACAGAAATCAAAATCGAAGATGTCAAACTAAACGAAAGAGACTTTGTACGCATAGAAATTACTCCAAAAGACCAAGACCAAATCACACGAAATCCAGATGATT
>JALHSU010000191.1 GCA_022865345.1 Candidatus Zixiibacteriota bacterium | reverse complement strand
TTCTTTAGCTTAGCCATAAAAAACCTTTTGAGAAGGAAGATCAGGACAACCCTTACGATTTTGAGCGTGGCAATTGCCATCTCCATCCTTTTCAGTTTAGTGGCTTTTAACCGGGGATATGAAAAGGAGATGAAAAAAGAGCTGCAGTATTTAGGTTATCACATCCTCATCGTTCCCAAAGGGTGCCCGTATGAGGCAGCTTCTTTAGTGTTGCACGGAGGGAAATTCCCCAGGTACCTGAAGGATGAGTATGTGAATGAGATAAAAAAGGTGCCGGGGGTCAAAGAATCTGCACGTCTCTTTATGAATTCAGAGACAGACTCGTTGCTTAAGGAGACCAAAATCTATTTTGGAATAGATCAGGATTACTTGAGATTCAAACCGCGATGGAAATTCAAAGAAGGTGGTTTCTTCACAGATGACCACTCAGCAGTGATCGGACAATATGTGGCTGACACCAAGAAGCTAAAGCTTGGCGATAAGACCAGGGCTTTCGGAGAGGATTTCACCGTCTCAGGAATCTTAGAACAGACCGGGGATCAGGATGACGGGTTCTATTTTCTGCCCATAAAGACTCTGACCAGGGTTTCTGGAAAAGAGGGTCTTCTGGTAGCGGTTCCCATAAGGGTGGAAGACCTTTCTAAAATAGAGGAGATAGCAGAGAGATTGAGAGCTGCAGAGACTGATATGAATGTGGTCTCTATGAAAGAAGTCACCGGTGCGATTATGGGTCTGGTCAGCTCCACCCGGGTTTTAATCTATGCAGTGGTTTTAATTGCGATTTTAATCAGCGCAGTAGGTGTTCTGAACACCATCCTAATGTCGGTTTTCGAGCGCACCCGGGAAATCGGGATGATGAAAGCAGTTGGTTCTTCCCGAATGGATATATTCAGGCTGATCTGGTATGAGACTTTTATCGTGTGCCTAACCGGCGGGTTGTTAGGGTCATTCTTAGCAGTAGCGGGTTCAAGCGGTATAGAGAAGTTTATAAAGAAGTTAATGCCCTATGCTCCGGGTGGACAACTCATATCGGCTGACATGGTGGTCATAATCGTCTCGGTAATGTTTGCCGTGATAATGGGGATTCTGGCGGGGATTTATCCGGCTTACCGGGCATCAAATCTAATGCCGATTGAGGCTATCAGAACCGAATAAGGAAAGGAGAAAAAGATGACAAAAGAGCTTTTTAACTTAGAGGGGATAACTAGAATCTATAAGAGAGGCAACGAACAAATCAAGGGAGTAGATAGTCTAACTCTGAAGATAGACCAGGGCGAATATATTTCAATCTTAGGTCCGTCAGGCGCAGGGAAGACCACCTTCTTGAATATGTTGGGCTGCATCGATTCTCCTACTTCAGGTAAGTTGGTCTTTTATCCAGACAATGGAGAGATGATAGAGCTTACCAAAATGAAGGAGAATAAATTAGATGAGTTCAGAAGAGAAAACATCGGTTTTGTCTTTGCAGATTTTTTCCTGCTGCACTCTTTAACTGCAACCGAGAATGTAGAGCTGCCTTTGATCTTCTCCAAAGGGAAAAAAACCGAGGTTGGATATTCCAAAAAAGTACTGGAGATAGTGGGTTTGGGTCACAGACTTACTCACAAACCCCTGCACCTTTCAGGCGGAGAGATGCAGAGGGTTGCGGTTGCCCGCTCGATGGTGAACAAGCCAAAAGTGCTTTTAGCAGATGAGCCCACAGCGAATTTGGACACCGGCAATAGCGAGGTTATTTTCAACCTATTTGAGGACCTTAACTCAAGAGGGATTACTGTAGTAGTGGCAACCCATGCAGAGGAGTTAGCCAAAAGGGCAAAGAGGATAATCTTCTTGCAGGACGGCAAGATAATTGAGGACAAAGGAGGAAGGAAAGATGAGAGATAATAATCACGCTATCTATGGAGAAGGATTGACCAGAATCTTTCAGAGAGGAAGTGAAAAGCTCTACGCCCTAAAAGGGGTTGATTTTCAGATAAGCCCAGGCGAGATCGTGTCCGTAGTCGGCAGGTCTGGTTCTGGCAAGACTACACTTTTGAATATGATCGGGTGTCTGGACACTCTTTCTGAGGGGACGCTTTATAT
>JALHSU010000190.1 GCA_022865345.1 Candidatus Zixiibacteriota bacterium | reverse complement strand
TCTTTTAGCTGTGGTTTTGAATCTTTTCTCCGGGATAGATTTATTGTGGGCGCTGCTTTTAAGCGTCATCCTGTTTGCCATAGTAAATCTGGTCAAACCTGCTTCGCTTCTCAAAATAATCAGGGAGAACGTAACCTGGGAGATTATCATGCTGATTTTGGGGATAATGATCTTCAAAAAGATAATCGAAGTTTCCGGTGCAGTGACGGTAATTCCTCAGACTTTATCTGCCTGGGGAATCTCCCCAATTCTGGTGATTTGTCTGGTTCCTTTTACAGTCGGGGCTTTGACTGGTGTGACCACAGCTTTTATTGGAATATCTTATCCAATCCTTTTAAGTTTTCTAAAGCCGAATGGGGTGAACTACGGATATGCTATGTTAGCTTATGCCGCAGGTTTTACCGGGGTGATGCTCTCTCCAGTGCATTTATGTCTGGTTTTGACCAAGGATTATTTCAAAGCCTCTTTTTCCAAAATCTATAGATTGATAATTCCACCTTCGATTGTTTTGATGGTAGTGGCAGTGATTTTGGTGCTGTTAGGGTATCCCTGGGGGAAAATCCGGTAAGAAGGATTCGAGGGGATGAGCCCAGCCCGGGGAGAAACTAAATCTCAACAACATTTACTAGAATCAAAAGCTCGCTTGTTAAGCGCGCTGAGTCATGATCGGTTGGACTACATTCCTATCTATTTCTTAGAAGTTGATCAAAATTGCCCTCTAGTTTCTATCCGTAAACGTGCGTGAAATTCTGATACCGAAAATACTTATCGCCATAGCCCTATACACCACTGTCCGCCTCAAAATGTCTAAAAAAGTAGACACCTTTCAAAAAAATACTTGACAAGTCAGATTTCAAGTTATATATAATCAATAAGCTAAATCCACAAAAAGACCTTTAAAGGTCAGGGGAGGACCTGTTATGAGTTACCTATTTTCTAAAAGAGTATTTGGCGGGTTTGCACGTTCGATCATGCTACTATCGGTGGCAATAGGGATTCCGTTTGTGACTTTCTCCAATTCTTCACGTGCTCAGCCTCCTATACAACCTATCATACGAAGTGATACAGCTAATTTATCTATTATAGATAGAATGGCAAATTTGGGGCGCCCGAGACTTAAGACTTATAAACAAGCCCTTTTCTTATTGTTTAGTGATACTAACGGTAAGCGGCACTTACGAAGCACGTATAATTCAGATTTGACTGGCTGGAAGGAAGTAAATTTAGGGGGTTACCAAAGTTGGATAAATGATCCCTCGTTTATTAAACAACTTGGAGAATCCAGTGATTCCACTACATTGCTAGCATGGCTCGTCACGGACACAGATGTTATAGGATTTCTGGAAGTAAGTCCTAGTGGTAGTCAAGTCTCTTTTACACCTTCGCCAGTGTATCCTGCAGGAGCTATTGCGCCTGATTTTACATATGCCTATCATGCAGCGAGCCATTACTGGATTGTAGTTATACATAACCTTGCTATCAATCAAATCGACGTATGGTTGTTTGATAACGACAATAAACGGTTTGAAAGCGTGTTGCAGAATCCAAACTCACACACGGTTACTCTTCAAGTTTCAGGGAACCCATTGCTAGCGGTTTGGGGTGATAACATTCTTTTGAGGATCGGTTCTGATAAGTGGCTGACAGGTCGAATAGTTCCAGTATCCGCTGGTCCCGGGCTGCCACGCATCCAAATCATATGGAATTCACCATTTGACCTCCATATAGAAGGGCGTGAACCAATAAGGCTAGCAGTTGATCATAAAAAGGGTGTTTTGTATGCTGCGACTTTCGATGCACCGAGCACGAGAGGATTAGTTCGACATGATTACTATTTTTACAGTAGTACTGACGGCGTTCAGTGGTCTCGGTTATCCGAGCGTCTGAATGCAGGGCTAGACATGCAACGCAATTTTGACATAGGTGTCACACCCTCTGGTGGCTTAATGTTCATGGGTATCCGACAAATTGACAATGCAGCACAGATCGAGGTTTTCGAGCGGGGACAATGGAAAGACCTCAGTTCCAAGTGGCAAGACCTCCTTGGTCGGTCCCCAAGCTGGGCAACGGTCGTGCTTGCATCCGTAGGACTGCGGTTACTCCCTTAGCTAATTTGTCTGACAGTTTGAGCATGAAGTGAGGAAAAAGAGCACGTTACGACGGTAGCCTATTTGTAGCATTTGATCTCTCCGCTTAAGAAGTTAATGCGAGCCAACTTGCATCGTAGGTGATACCCTCAAAAACGTCGGGCATAAAGCCCGACGCTACGACCTGTAGCGGAAGGCTTCAGCCTTCCATTATTTAAATGGAAACCTGAAGGTTTCCGCCCTACGGGTCGTAAGGCTTTTACCGACTACATAAAACATCACGCTTTTCCTCTCCCGTGGTGAGAGGGAACACATCAAAATTTCTTAAACAAAAGGGGGAACTTTGAGTATATTAAATTGTATAAACTTGTAGAAAATGGGAGATCCCTTTGATGGAGCAAAGCCGGCCTGAAGGTCAGACTCGATCTTCTGATAAGGAATTGATGGAGAGATTCTTACGGGGTGAGGTGGAAGGGTTTAATCTCCTGGTCAAAAATTATAAAGTGAGGTTATTTTCCCTGCTTTACCGTCTGGTAGGCAACAAGGAGGAGGCTGAGGATATCTTGCAGGAGACTTTTTTGAGAGTCTACAAACAAAAGGAAAGTTACGATTTCAATTACTCTTTTTCCACCTGGATTTATACCATAGCCTTGAATCTTTGCAGGAATCTATACAAAAGGAAGAAAAAAGTCAGGTTTTTTGGAATGGATAGTCTGGTTAATCATCCGGATCCAAATTCGGAGAATCACGGGAACAGGAATCGCTTAAGCTCAATTTTGGAAGGGGCGATAAGCTCGCTTCCTTTCAAATACCGAACGGTTTTTCTCTTAAGGGACGTTGACCAGCTATCTTATGAAGAGGTCGCTTCGACTTTGAATTTACCTTTAGGCACGGTAAAATCCAGGGTTAACCGGGCAAGAAGGATTTTGCAGAAAAAATTGAGGCCAATGATGGAGGAATGCTATGAGCTGTCGAAAGATTCGCCGCTCTCTATCCCGATATTATAAAGGCGAGCTAACTGTAAAAGAAAAGGAATTGATTGACCAGCATATCCTGGCGTGTGAAGGTTGTTCCAGAGAAGCTCAGGGGTTCAGAGCCTTAAATGATGCGATTCCGGAACTGGATAGATTTGCACCATCCTCAGCATTTGAGTCGAAACTTGGACAAAAAATCAAAGAGCTTCCTTCTACAGAGAAAGAGCCAAAAGTAAAATCTTTGTTTACTGTTTTCCCCTCTCTGAGATGGGTATTTATTCCGGCGGCGGTTGTGGCATTGGCTCTATTTCTGGTTTTGAAAGGGGGATTTCATAAATCTCAGACGATTTCGGAAAAGCCTGAGACGGCAACTTCCGCTGAGACTTCGTTGGTGAGGACACCAACGAAGAGCGAGAATCCTTCTACGCTCACTGTTGGTCTCCAGACCAACAGTGGTAAAGTAGATTTACCTATAAAGAAAAAGGGGAGTCCCAGAGCAGTCTTTGTGATGGATAATTTAAGATTATCGGACCTGGAGGAATTGCCTGACAGCAGAATGCCGGAGCGCGGGTCGCCTAACTTTGTTATAGATGCGGTTAATTATAGACCGGTGGATAACAGACAAACCAATGTTGGATATATTCTGCCGGCGGTCTCATCCGCCAGCAGCAAAGTAAGAAAAGTTTATTGATAGGGAGGTTTATATGAGAATAAAAATTATATTGAACCTGGGCATTTTAGTTCTTTTGTCCCTATTTTTCAGCCGGTTTGAACCAGACTCATCATTCCTGGTTAGTTCTGCCTCAGCTCAAGACGTGCTGGAATCATTGGAGCAGAATATCACCAGTCTGGTGGAGTCGGTTAAGCCATCGCTGGTGACCATCGAGGCGGGAATTTTTCCCGAAGGAAGGGGAAAACTCTCTGAGCCGGCATCCTTCGTAGGCTCAGGCGTAATCTATTCACCAGACGGGTATATCCTGACTACTTCCAGCGTGGTGAGAGGGATGAAAGATTTCAGGGTAATAGGTTCTGATAAGAAAGAGTATGAGGCGAAACTGATTGGAACGGATTACCAGACCAATTTAGCTGTTTTGAAAATAGACGCCAAAGGTCTGAGACCGGCCGAGCTGGGTAACTCTGACAAAACAAAGGAAGGCTCCTGGGTCACAGTTGTGGGGAATTCATACGGGCTTCCGACTGCAGTCTCCTTCGGGATAGTCAACGGCATCAGAGATGATAAGACCATCCAGATGAGCGTCAACGTGAGTCCAGGAAATAGCGGAGGACCGGTATTAAACACCAGGGGAAAAGTAATCGGACTGGTTTCTGCCAAGCTTTCCGAGCCTTCGGTAATGGGATCTGTGAGGATATACGAGGAGGGGTTGAAGAGAAGTGTCACCATCCCGCCGACCCAGATCGAAGTACCCTCATCCGGGATCTCTCTGGCAATTCCGATGAACTCAGTCAAGGAGAAGGCGGATTGGATAATAAAACATGGCTCCAGCATTGAGAAGGGTTATCTGGGTGTTTATCTGGCAGACTTGGACGAGCAGACAAAAGCGGAGATCGGTGTGAAGGGAGGGGTTCTAGTCGATGGCGTGGTGCAGGGTAGTCCAGCAGACAAGGCAGGTTTGAGAGATCAGGACGTGGTGGTGGAATTCAACGACGAGAAAGTTGAGGACTCTGAGCATTTCAGGGAGCTAATTGAAAGTACCCGGCCTGATAAATCGGTAAGGCTAAGAGTGCTGCGGAATGGAAAAGAAAGGATTCTAAGCGCCAGACTTGGCAGGGCCGGGCCGGACTATAGCTTCTGGACGGGTCTGGAAAAGCTCTCCGAGGCGCTGGGAAAGGCAAATTTCGAGCAGGTGTACGACGAGCAGCAGAGTAAACTCCTGGAATCGCTTGACAAAGCGAAAATCGTCCAGGGCAAAGACCTGACAGAGCTAAGGAAAGAGATGGAAGAGTTTAAGAAGGAACTGGTGGACTTAAGTAAAGAGATTGAAAAACTGAGCAAGAAGATGGAGGAAGAGAAGAAATAAGGATTCGAGGAGTCAAGGGTTCAAGGGGAAAGAGAAATGACGCGAGCGTTGGTCGTTTCTCGTGACCGTAAAAAAGAGTGTAGAGACGCATAGCATGCGTCTCCAAGTTCGTTGCGTCCGGTCCTGCGGATCCGTTTCTCGGAGTTTATCCCGGACGTTTTTAATTGATAAGTTCGTAGGGCAAGGCTTTTAGCCTTGCCTTGCTTTTTTGTAAGGACAGAACATTGTTCTGTCCTCACGCTCTTTGTAGGGGCGTATGGCAATACGCCCCACCTATCTCTTTCAGGCTTGATTTTTCAAAGAGAATAGTTAAATTATATAAATCAAACAAAGAAGGAAAAGAGCCTATTACACTTTATTGGCTAAGGATGGTCAACATAGGGGAGTAAATAGAATATGAAATTTTGGTTAAGCATTATCTTGATAGTTGGTCCATTAATACTTGGTACATTTCTCTCCATAGCAAAAGAGCTAAAAAGAAGAACAAAAATAATTGTGTGGGTTATCTGTTTGTTAATCTGTTTCTGCGGCGTCTATTTATTAGTAGAACAAAAGAAAGCTGAAGAAGAAAAGGCTAAAGCCGAGAAATTTGAGCGTGAATTATTAGAAAGGCAGGAGTTACGTGGAAGGGGTCTTACACAAGAATACATAGATGGTCTGGGAGAAAATCCCTTGTTAAGACATTTCTTTAATTCTGGACAAAACTATAAGAAAGAATATAAGTTTAAACAGGCTATTAAGGAGTATGAAAAATGCCTATCACACCCGGGAGCTACACAGGAGAACAAAGTCGCCGCTAATATCCTCATAGGTAACTGCTATTATCTTTTATCAGAACTAAAAAAGGCAGAAAAGCATTATAAAGAAGCATTAACCATATCTGAAAAAGTAAAAGATAAAACTGAAAGATTAGAAGGAAAATCAGGAGCTCTTAACAACTTAGGTAATGTATATGCTGATTTAGGCGATTTCAAGAAGGCGATTGAGTATCATGAGAAGTCTTTAAATATCAAGAAAGAGAGAGGTGATAGAACAGGAGAATCAGTATGCTATGCAAATTTAGGCACTGTTTATGCTGACTTAGGCGATTTGAAGAAAGCGATTGAGTATTGTGAGAAGTCTTTAGGAATTTTTAAAGAGATAGGGGATAAAGCAGGAGAATCAAAATGCTATACAGGTTTAAGCAATGCTTATGATGGTTTAGGCGATTTCAAGAAGGCGATTGAGTATTGCGAGAAATCTTTAGAAATTGATAAAAAGATAGGTGATAAGGCAGGCGAATCAGCAAGCTATACAAATTTAGGTAATGCTTATTTTGGCTTATGTGATTTTAAGAAAGCTATTGAGTATTATTTGAATGCAGAGAAGATTTTTACCGAGACCGTGCAAACTCATTATCTCAAGATGGTTTATCATAATTTATCTCTTGCCTATGAAAAACTTGGAGATGATGAGAATGCGAAAAAATATAAGGGGTTGGCAAATTCTAAATAGTAAAAAGGCAGGCGTAAGGGCACGGCGCGCCGTGCCCTTACAAATTTTTATAATGTTTTCAAATAGGCGTCAATCGCACGGGCGGCTTTTTTGCCTGCACCTGCGGCTAAGATTACGGTTGCTCCGCCGGTGACTATGTCACCTCCGGCGAAAACACCTTTGCGCGAGGTCTGGCCAGTTTCAGGGTCAGCGGTTATGTTCCCCCATTTATTGATGTCTAATCCGGGAGTGGTTTTCGGGACCAATGGATTGGAGCTATTCCCAATGGCGACTATCACGGTATCCACATCCATTATATAATTGGAGCCTTCAACTGGAACTGGTCTTCTGCGTCCGGATTCGTCCGGCTCTCCTAATTTCATCCGGATACATTCCATCCCTTTGACCCAGCCATCCTCTGTCCCGTGGAATTTAATCGGGGCAGTCAGAAAGTCGAATTTCACTCCTTCTTGTTCTGCATGATGAATCTCATCTTTTCTGGCTGGCATCTCAGTTCGGGAGCGGCGATAGACTATATAGGCATTGTCTGCACCCAGTCTCAAAGCAGTTCTGACCGAATCCATAGCGGTATTTCCACCGCCCAGGACAGCAACATTTTTTCCTGAGAAGATAGGAGTATCGTTTTCCGGAAAGCTGTAAGCTTTCATCAAATTCGAGCGGGTCAGATATTCGTTTGAGGAATAAACGCCATTTAGATTTTCACCCGGAATCCTCATAAAATTGGGGAGTCCGGCTCCGGTCCCTATAAAGATCGCATGATACCCGGAAGCGAACAGGTCATCAATAGTCTCCAGCATCCCAATTACATTGCTGGTCTTAAACTCAACGCCTAATTTAGCCAGGTAGTCAACTTCAGATTGAACAATCGCCTTGGGCAATCTAAATTCCGGGATTCCGTAAACCAAAACTCCTCCGGCCTTGTGCAAAGCTTCAAATACTGTTACCTGATGTCCCATTTTTATCAGGTCACCAGCCACAGTCAGCCCAGCCGGACCTGAGCCAACTATCGCCACTTTTTTGCCAGTCGATTTCTCGATTTCAGGTATTTCTATTTCACCTGCTTCCCTTTCATAGTCTGCGGCAAACCTCTCTAAGTTACCTATGGCTACAGGCTGGTATTTCTTAGCTAAAACGCAGACCTTTTCACACTGGTCTTCCTGGGGGCAGACCCTGCCGCAGACTGCAGGTAAGCTATTGGTCTCTTTCAGCTTTTTTGCCGCGCCGATATAGTCACCTTCAGAAATAAATTTGATAAATCCAGGTATATCGATCTCCACCGGACAGCCGGCAATGCACAAAGGTTTTTTGCAGTACAAACAGCGCTGGGATTCGATCTTGGCTAATTCCTCAGTGTATCCGAAAGGAACTTCTTTGAAATTTTTGACCCTTTGCTCCGGTGTTTGCTCAGGCATCTTCTGCCTGGGGATACTGGTCTTTTTTGGGGTGCTCAATTTTGATTCCTCTTCAGGATGGTTTGTGGCTTTGATGGTGATGTGCAGACTGATCCATTCTGGAGACGAAATTATCCATAGCAACCTTTTCTTCTTTTAGATACATTCGCTGTCTTTTAAGCAGTTCCTCAAAATCAACCAGATGGGCATCAAAATCCGGTCCATCTACACAGGCGAACTTTGTCTGGTTCCCAACAGTTACCCTGCAGGCACCGCACATCCCGGTTCCATCTACCATTATCGGGTTCAGACTGATTATTGTCCTGACTTTGTAGGGTAATGTGACTCTGGCTAATGCCCGCATCATCAAAACCGGTCCAACTGAAAAGACGAAATCCACCTTTTCGCCTTTCTCTAATATTCCGGCTAAGACCTGGGTTACAAATCCGTGAAAACCATAACTTCCATCATCTGTCGATATAATCAGATTGTCGCAGGCGGCTATTGATTCATCCTCCATTATCAGAAGCTCTTTATTCCTAGCACCGATTATGGAGGTTACCTGATTCCCCACCTCTTTTAAAGCTTTTGCCACAGGATGAATCGGGGCAATCCCTATGCCTCCTCCCACGCACACGCAATTGCCGTATTTCTCTATATGAGTAGGGGTTCCCAGAGGACCCACCACGTCAGCAAGTAGGTCCCCTTCCTTGAGAGAACCCAGCTGCGCAGTCGATTTTCCCACCTCCTGAAAAACGATAGTCAAGATCCCGTTTTTCTTGTCCAAGTCCGCAATCGACATCGGGATTCTTTCTCCCGGCTCATCAATCCTTAAAATCACGAACTGTCCGGGTTTGGCTTTTTCCACTAAAAGGGGGAGATGAAATCTAATCCTGTGAATATTCGGAGCTAATTTGCTTTTCTCGATGATTTTTTCCAGAAATTCTCCTTTTTTTCATTATTTGATCTTGCTCTGCGTTGGTGTCCTCACCAACGCAGGCAACCTGTTAGTCTGGAGACCAACAGGCAGCGTCGGGTTTTAGTTGTTGGTCTGGAGACCAACAACCAGCGTCAACGCTGCGTCTCTTTTTCAATCTCTTCTACGAAATAGGTCTTGAAAAAATCAACCACCTCCTGGGAGGTAAAAACATTGATAGCTTCGTTATCTTTCATTTTTTCATATCTTTGCTTGAAATTTTCATCCTCCGCAACAAGGGAGTCGATCACTTTGACAACTGCATCATAGTTCTTAGAATCGAACTCAGCCCTGAGGTTCTGGGGCAGAATGTTGCGAAAATTGTCTAACCTTTGCTGTAAGTCCTGCACCCTGGATTTCTGGCATCCGGGCAAAGTCAATAAGAGAGTAACTATAAGAAACAGAATAAGAACATATTTATACACCTTTGGACATCTCCTTCAGGAATTTATCCACATCAATCACTTTCTGAGTTTCCTGAGCTATAACCAGCTCCTCATTGGTCGGAATAGCCAGGACCTTAACCCTGGTTTTGTCCTTGCTGATCAGAGCCTCCATCCCCACCGCCTCTTCGTTTCTGTCCTCGTCAATCTCAATCCCCAGGAACTCCAATCCTTCACAGCATTTTGCTCTGATTAAGGGAGAATTCTCACCCACTCCTGCAGTGAAGACCAAACAGTCCAGACCACCCATAGCTGCAGCATAGGCACCGATATATTTTTTTATGCGGTAGCAGTACATATCCAGAGCCAATTTAGAATTGGCATGCCCTTCCTTTGCTTCCTGGATAATGTCCCGCATATCGCTTGAATGGCCGGAGATACCCTGCATACCGGAATGTTTGTTCAAAAGAGTATTGGCTTCCTGCAGGGATAGCTCTTCCCGAGCCATTATGTGTAAGATCACAGCTGGGTCCAAATCCCCAGTTCTGGTTCCCATAAGGAGCCCTTCTAAGGGAGTAAATCCCATGCTGGTGTCTACAGATATCCCTCCATCTACTGCTGCCATACTGGCACCATTACCCAGATGGCAGGTAATTATCTTGAGTTCTTTAAGAGGCTTTTTCAATAACTCGGAAGCGCGTTTGGACACATAGAAATGAGAGGTCCCGTGAAAGCCATATCTTCGGATGCCGTATTTCTTATAAAGAATGTAGGGGAGTCCGTAGATGTAAGCATATTTTGGCATCTGCTGGTGAAAAGCGGTGTCGAAAACCGCAACCTGGGGGATATTCGGCAGAATCTTCTGACAGGCATTTATACCTCTGATATTGTGAGGATTATGCAGGGGGGCAAGCTCGATGCAGTTTCTCAACTCTGCCATCACCTCCGGGTTTATCAGGACCGACTCCGGGAATTTCTCGCCTCCATGCACCACCCGGTGACCAACTGCCGAAATCTCCGATTTGTCTTTGATCACACCATGGTTAGGGGAGAGGAGTATACTTATCACATACTCGATGGCAACGATATGGTCGATTATCTCCCCGGAGATCTTCACCTCTGGCCGGTCGTGCGGCTTGTGAGTCAGGACTGCATCGCTCATCCCTATCCTGGAGATCAAGCCTTTAGCTAAGGCATAGTTTTTGTCTATGTCGATAAGCTGATATTTAACCGAAGAGCTGCCGCAATTCAGAACTAAAATCTTCATCTTTTCTCCTGATTACAACTGCGTCATTCTGAGCCCGTAGGGCGAAGAATCTCTCTGCTAACGGGAAACAGATTCTTCGGTCGTCCATTTGGACTCCCTCAGAATGACAAATAAGACATTCACAGTTATTCTTTTATCCTATTTCCCTCTGCATCGTATTTGAAAAATCCCTGTCCGGTTTTTTGTCCAAGATGTCCCGCACGAACCAGTTTTCTCAGAAGGGGACAGGGGTTATACTTGTGTTCAGAAAGTTCATTTAACAGGTTTTCCATCCAGCTCATCACCACATCCAAGCCCATCATATCCGCCAGAGCTAAAGGACCTATGTTAAACCCGAACCCTAATCTCATAGCAGTATCAATATCCTCAGCTGAGGCGATTCCTTCCATCAGAACGTGCATCGCCTCATTCAGAAAAGGAACGATTATGCGGGTGGTAACGTATCCGGGATATTCGTATACCGTGACCGGAGTCTTGTTCAGCTGGTCTGCGAAATCCTTGATCGCATCATAGGTCTCTTTAGAGGTTTTCAGGCCCCTGACGATCTCCACTAAAGGAACCTTGGTAACCGGAAAAAGAAAGTGCATTCCAATGACCCGGTCCGGCCTTTTGGTGAACGAGGCTAACTCGGTTATGGATAAGGTAGAGGTATTGGTGATTATGATGGTCTCGGGAGAGCAGTTCAAATCCAGGCTCTGGAAAACTTCCTTTTTTGCCTCCAGGCTTTCGGGGACTGATTCAATCACGATCTTGACATCGCAGGCTTCCTCCAGGGAGGTCGTAGGCGTAATCCTGGAGAGGATTGCTTTTTTTTCACTCCTGGTCAGACCCCATTTCTCGATCTCGTTATCCATTATCTCTGAGAGGATATGCATGCTATTCTTCAAAATCTCTTCAGTCTTATCCACCAGCACCACCTCGCAGCCGGTGGAGGAGACTAATTCGGAAATCCCTCTTCCCATAACCCCGGCTCCCATGACTACAACTTTATTGACTGGCATAGATACCTCACATGCTAAATGACGAATGATTAATAACGAATACCTAATAAAAAAGATGTAGGGCAAGGCTTCAGCCTTGCTACAGTTTTTAATAAACTCAGGTCAGAATCGCGTAGCCGAGCCTTTAGGGCTTGGCGGAGGTCTAAAACCTCCGCTACGCGTTATAATGCACACCGTTCTCTTTTTTGACTACGCCAAAATACTCCCTTTATCCCTAAAACTCCTCAACCCTTTATCCTTGTACCAATTCCAAAGAGTGAAAAAATATAATAATAAAATTTATTTTTTTTAGCAAGCCAATTTTTAGATAGTTTGTAAGAAATTTCACAAGCTCTAAATTTAACTCCTTTTGTAGTTTAAAATTACAAAAAATCTCAGAGAAATTTTATTTTTCCCTTGACAACGGGGATTAGATTGATTTAAATAGGGTGAATTCCTTGAAAAACTAAACAAGAGATTATTATTTATTAAGATTTTGTCCCGCCTCTGGGGGATGAGGTTGTGGATTAACAATCCTTAAGAAAAGAGGTCCCCAGCCCAAACTTGTTAAGGTTTCTTCCACAGGTTATTCTGGGTCCGAAGGACGAAGAATCTGAATTTTATCCGCATAAGGTGGATAGCCTTATCCTTAAATTCAATATTACTTAGAAGAGGTTTTATGTCTCTGAAAATTTAGATTTGGTTTGGTATTGTGAATGTTTATCTAACATTTTCAAGGAGGTGTTTATGAATTCAATCTTAACATCTTAGTTTAAGAATGTAGGTTCTCATCTTGGAACACAGAAAGGAGGAATAAGATGATGACGAAAAAACGTATTTTAATTGTTATGCTCACAATAGCCCTGTGGGCGATGTTAGGGGGTGAGCAAACCTGGTGTGATGATAAGCCAAGTCCCCAGAAGTATTTGGATTTGTTAGAAAGGGAGTTTGGCACGCGCGAACCTGTAGCAGGGGTTTCTAAAACGGTTAGTCTTGAAGAGCTTGGTCCAGATGCACCAACAGACCCAGCCTGGGGACCGGCAGAAGGGAAAGCTCCAGCGCCAGGTTGCGACTGGTACTATTATTGGCTACCGAACACTGACTTAGTTAATAGTCTAAATATAGATTTTCTAAAACTTAGAGATCCGGCCTGGGGACAGGGACCTGTAAACTTTTTCCCTGGTGGATTAGTTATACCTCCAAACAGTGTTAGGACGGGTTGGGTATTAGTCAATTTCTGTGCTACTCATTTAGAGGTACAATATAGGCTAAGTAATTTAACCACTAAAACCAATCAAGCATTTTGGACTAACTGGGTGCCGTATGGTTTTATATGGCAATGGAAGCATATACAACTGGTTTGGCCACAGCCCCCTCCAGCGGTATTGTTTATAATACAAGCATGGGATCCACCCTCCTTACTACCGAGTGATTTCTGTTATCATGGTCAAGTTCCTATAGATACAGCTACAGTATGTCATCAGCACCCTGATAGCGTCTCTTATCAAGTTGCTTCTGGAGGACAGATGATATCCTTCCTCACCAAGAATGGTCTTATTGGTCTTATAATTGTATTTTTAGCAATAGCCTCCTGGGTGTTTTTCTGGAAGAGAAAGGTAGTAGGTGTCCGGTCGTAGGGGATTGATGTCCAGGAAAAGATTATGAAACCAAGTGAACACCGCAAGGAAAAACAAGAGATAAAACAGGCAACAAGGAAAGCAAAAAAAGAAATTCTGCGATTTTATCTGCTTTTTCCTGTGTTTTTATTCATAATCTTTTTTGTATATCCATTTATCAGCCCATATTTCAATTCTCAGTTGGTCACAATTTCGAGCTGGACCGCTGGTTTATTGGGATTCATTCTAAATCTTTTTGGAATAAATGCTCATACCAGCGGTCCTGTGCTTGCTTTGAATAAGCTGTCAATTAGGGTGGTGAGTGATTGTCTGGGATTATCTGAGATATTAATCCTAATATCTGTAATCGTGGCTTTTCCGGCCAATTATAAAAAGAAATTGCTAGGCATACTTTTCGGTATACCAGTGCTTTATTTGATTAATTTACTCAGAGTTTTATTCATCTCCGTTTTAGGCAACTGGAATCCAAAAACTTTCAATTTCATGCATATTTACTTCTGGCAGGTTGCGGGGATTTTGATAGTGGGAGGGATCTGGTTTTTCTGGATAGAAAAAATTGTAAAATATGAAAAAGAAACCAGAGATATTTATTCTTAAGGTATTGAGTTTATCCTTATTTCTATATGTTCTATGGTATTGGAGAGGAGAAAGCTATTCTCTTTCGGTTATCGTTGGATTTTTAAAGCATCTCTTCTGGACTTTTGGAATGAGGATTAAAGTTCTTTGGTATCCTAAAGAGCTTTACAATAATATTATACCGTTCATCTCACTTATGTTGATAACTGAAGACATAGAGATTGGAAAACGAATATTAAAGTTAGTAATTGGAGTGTCTGTTCTAGTTGGATACCATATACTATTGTCTGTAGTAGTAGGTCTTTTTTACAACGATTACCAAATTCCACCCTCAGCATTGTATTATAAACTCAAGGTCCCTTTTTATCTTTTTAGTCAAACCTTGCCTTTCCTTTTGTGGGCAATTTTGGCTAAAAAGAATTTGCTAAATCTGTTTATGCCTAAGAAAGTTTTAGCTATAAAATAGCAGTAAGGGCGTTTAATCTTATGGGTCCAATTCCCGGATTGAACGCTCCTACAGACCTCATGGACCCTTGAAGGGTCGCACTACGAAAATAATATAGGGGCACGGTGCACCGTGCCCCTATATCTACATCTTATTATTTCTTTACATAGCAGGAGGCTCTTCTTCACCAGTTCCAGTTTCGGTTTTTTCCTCCTCAGCAGGCAAGGGCCCGATCTTTTTCTCCAGCTCCTCCATCTTCGGCTCTTCGACTAATTCCTTCACCTTGACCGTCTTGGTCGGATGTTTGGAAAGGTATGCTTCTAACTCGGCTTTTTCCCTATCCTTGTAGTATTCGCCTACTGACAGGACTATCTTCCTGGCGGGCTGGTCAAATTCGATCACCTTAAGAGGTACCAAATCTCCTGCGGAGAAAGCATCAGAGGGTTTGGTCAAATCCGGTTTTCCGAGTTGATCCGTGGGCACAAAACCTTCCATCTCTCCTTCCAGTTCAACCATTACTCCCCGATCCAGCAGTCGGATGATCTTTCCCTGGGTCTCAGCCCCGATTCTGTATTTTTTGGAAAGTGTGGGCCAGGGATCCTCTTTTAGCTGTTTATAACCCAGAGATATCCTGCGGTTTTCCTTATCGATGTTCAGAACCGCTACCTCAACCCTTTCGCCTTTCCTCATAACCTCACCCGGATGCTGAATTCTTTTGGTCCAGGAAAGATCAGAGATATGGACCAGTCCATCCACCCCTTCCTCCAGCTCAATAAAGGTGCCGAAGGCAGTCAGATTTCTCACCTTGCCTGACACTCTGGAACCTACTGGATATTTCCTTTCAATTGCATCCCAGGGGTCTGGTTCCATCTGCTTTATGCCTAAGGAAATCCTCTCATTAGCTTTATCCACTGAAAGAACCACTGCTTCAACCATGTCCCCAACTCCCAAGAGCTTGGAAGGATGCTTGATATGCTTGGTCCAGGACATCTCAGAGATATGAATTAAGCCTTCAATCCCTTTATCCAGTTCCACAAATGCACCATAGTCGGTTATCGAAACCACTTTTCCCCGCACTCTTTTACCTATGGGATATCTTTGCTCGATATTATCCCAGGGATAAGGGGTAAGCTGCTTTAAACCTAAGGAGATCCTTCCCGTGGATTTATCAAAGTCCAGTATCTTGACGTTGATCTTGTCACCTAAGGCGACTACTTCGCTCGGGTGAGAAACCCTGCCCCAGGAGAGGTCGGTTATATGCAGAAGACCATCCACTCCGCCTAAATCGATGAAAACTCCGAAATCGGTGATGTTTTTCACCACACCTTCTCTTACCTGTCCAGTCTCGATTTCGGTCAAGAGCTTGGTCTTCTGTTGTTCTCTTTCCTCCTCCAGGACCGCTCTGCGGGAGACCACTATGTTTCTCCTGCTTTTGTTCAGTTTTATGATGCGCAACTGCATGTTTTTTCCCAGAAGAGCATCGAAATCCGGAACCTGTTTCAGGGCTATCTGTGAGCCGGGCAAAAAGGCATCCACTCCCATCAGGTCCACCACTATGCCGCCTTTGATCCTTTTCAGAAGTTTGCCTTCTACTAAAGTTCCTTTTTCATACGACTCCCTTATCCTGTCCCAGACCCGGATGAAATCCGCTTTCTGTTTGGAAAGGACCAGTTGTCCGTTCTGATCTTCTATGGTCTCCAAAAAGACATCGATCTCATCTCCAATTTTCAATTGCTCCATATCTGAAAATTCAGAGAGCGGGATGATTCCTTCTGACTTAAAGCCGACGTCCACGATCACGTCATCTTTGGTTATGCGCAGGACCTTACCCTTAACTATCTCTCCTTCCCTTACCTCCTTAAAAGTCTGCTCGTACAGGGAGAGCATCTTCTGAAACTCCTCAGGCGAGTATTCCTTTTCCTCCTCTAACCTGGGTAGAATTACCGGCTCTTTTTTCTCTTTTATTATCCTTCTTTCTTTTCTCTCCGGCTTAAGTTCTGGTTTTTCAATCAGCTCTGTTGCCTGAGCTTCGAGCGGTGCCTTTGGTTTCTTTCTGGAAACCGCAGCGGGCTTAGGTTTTTTCACACCTCCTTTCTTCTTACCTTTGTCAGTCTTGGCGACTGCAGGTTTTTTTGGCTTTTTCTTCTCGGCCATTAAACAGTTCCTCCTTTATATGGAATTTGTCCTTGCGGGACATTTTTTTCTTTTTGAATTTAAGTCAAATCTCTGATCTTTTCCACCACCTGATTGATAATCCAGTTAGGGGTTGAAGTTCCTCCAGTAACCCCTATACTTCTTATTCCCTTAAACCATCTGCTTTTTAGTTCCGAAGCAGTCTCTATGTGATAAGTTGTTTTCCCTTTTTCCCGGCAGAGCTTGGCCAAGCGGGAGGTGTTGGCTGAGTTCTTCCCGCCGACCACAATCATCAAGTCCACGTCTTTTGTCATTTCCAGAGTAGCTTTCTGGGTATTAGCGGTAGCGTTACATGTAGTATTGAAAATTTTTATCTCCTTTGCCTTCTCCAGAAGCTTGCCTGTAACCTGTTTAAACGTATCCAGATTCAAAGTGGTTTGAGCTATCAGCCCGATCCTTTTCCCTTTGAAAGAGTCAAGCTCCCTGGTATCACTATTTATAACCTTTGCCTGGTCATCCGCATATCCTATTATCCCCTGAACCTCCGGATGATGAGCTTCTCCAATCACCACCACCTGATAACCTTCCTTATGCAAAGCTCTGGCGTTCCTCTGAGCTCTTCTCACAAAGGGACAGGTGGCATCGATTATCTTTAATCCTTTCTTTTTTGCCTCCAGCAAAATCCGGGGGTGCACTCCATGGGAGCGGATGATCAGGGTTCCGGATTTAATTTTTTTCAAATTTTGAACCGGGTGCACGCCTTCTCTTTTCAGTTCATCCACCACCTGGGGGTTATGAATCAAAGGACCAAAGGTGTAGACCTTTTTCCCGGTTTTCTTGGCTTTTTCAAATGCCAGATTTATCGCTCTTTTGACTCCAAAACAAAAACCTGCATTTTTTACCACAAAAATCTGCATCTTCACACAGTCACCTTACTTCTCTTCTTTCAGGTCTTTAATCCTCTGCATAATCTTATGGGTAAGCCTTAAATATCCCTCCTTATTCCCGGGTATGCAGAAAAGTTCTTCCGGCTTTATGGGGAAGCCGAACTTGATTCTGATTTTTCTTCTCTGGAAAAAAGCCTTAAGCCAGCTTCCGGAATAGTCTATACAGGCTGGCACGATCGGTGCCCCGGTTTCCAGGGCTAATTTAGCCACGCCTAATTTAGGCTCTCTCAAGCTTCCATCCTTACTCCGGGTGCCTTCAGGGAAAACCAGAAGGGCGTTTCCCCCTCTCAGCACCTGGGTGGCTCTTTTTATTCCCTCCCGATCAAAACTTCCCCGGGAGATCGGGAAAGCGTTGAATTTGCTTATTAACCAGCCAAATAAAGAATTTTCAAAAAGCTCCTCTTTTGCC
This sequence comes from Candidatus Zixiibacteriota bacterium, assembly GCA_022865345.1. Lineage (NCBI taxonomy): Bacteria > Pseudomonadati > Candidatus Zixiibacteriota > Candidatus Zixiibacteriota bacterium. The sequence continues at coordinate 18,596 of JALHSU010000190.1, read as the reverse complement.
ATATAGTAAAGCTCCCTGGGGCTGGCGCTTCCTATTAAAGGAGGATCAAAATAGGCTATATGATTGGCAGCTATCAAGACTGCTCCTTGTGCCGGAATATGCTCACTCCCTTGTTTTTCCATTCCGCGCAGGATCCCGATTATCAGCTTAATCATGGCCACGGCTGCCTGATAATGGAATCTCATCTTTTTTTGCTTTTTTCATACAACTGAACGATTTTTTCCACCTGATCCTGGATGGAAAGATTAGTGGTATCGACTATTATAGCCTCAGGGTCTTTCTTCAACGGGCTTGCCTCTCTTTCGGAATCGATTTTATCTCTTCCGGAAAGCTCTTTTTCCTGTTCCTTTAGGGTAGTATTTATTCCTTTCCCTTTGAATTCAAGCATTCTCCTTTTAGCTCTCTCTTTTATGTCGCAATCCAGGTAAACCTTAAGAGTGGCATCCGGAAATACTACGGTGGTGGTGTCTCTTCCTTCTGCTACTAAATCATGTTTTTGTCCTATTTCTTTCTGTTTGGACACCAGTGCGGCTCGGACTTCCTTATGCAAAGAAACCTCAGACACCAGCTTGTTTATCTCCGGTTTCCGGATAAGCTCGGTAACGTCCTCTCCATCCAGACAGACTTTACTTATGCCATCCTCATCCATCAAATCAAGTTTTGACTCCCGGGCTATGCCGGCAAGAGCTTTCCCATCTTCAGGGCTTATCCTATTTCTTAATGCTTTCAAGGTGATGGCTCTATACATAGCTCCGGTATCCAGATAGATAAATCCCAATCTTCTGGCTACCAGTTTAGCAGTGGTGCTTTTCCCGGAACTGGCTGGACCATCTATGGCTATAACCTGTTTTCTCATCTGTAAAAAAACAACTTGATAATTCGTTTCAACTTCAAAATTCGGAACTGGAATTTTGAGTCTAACGGACGTCGTTTTAGAGATTATCTTCGATTCCTTCAGGAGGGAGTTTGGCTGTCAGACTTTCCTGCAGGTTTAAATCGTTGATATTTTCAACTACTTCTTCGGATGAAAAGGTAGCCGCTCTTTCTTTTTCCCTTGACTGAAGCAAGGCTTCCAGCTCTTCTATTTTGGGGAGGTCCTTTAAGTCTTTAAGCCCGAAATAGACCAGGAACTCCGGAGTGGTCCCGTAGATTAAAGGATGCCCCACACCTTCCTCCCGTCCCAGAATAGTGATAAGTTTCCTCTCTAAAAGGGTGTGCAGCACTCCTCCAGAGTCAACGCCTCTTATATGGTCAACTACCGATTTCACCACCGGCTGGCGATAAGCGATGATAGCCAAGGTTTCCAGTCCTGCTTGGGAAAGCCTCTGTGCCCTTCTCAGAGTATAAAGCTGGTCTATATAGGGTGAGTATTCAGGCAGGGTATACATCTGATACCCTTCGGCAATTTCCCTTATAGCGAAGCTGTGATTATTCTCCCGGTATTTCAGGTTCAGCTCCTGGATGATCGATTTTATCTCATCAACTGAGAGCTCTTCTAAAACCGCTTTCAATCTGCTCAAAGGCAAAGGAATATCTGAGGCAAAAAGCAAAGATTCAACCACCAAATGATAATTCAGCTCGCCTGACAATTTCTTATCCTTTTTTGTTTCTGTAGATAAATATTCTGGAAAAATGTCCTCTTTGCATAATCCTGATCTCCCGTATACGGATTAGCTCCAGAATTGCCATAAAAGTAACCACCAGGATCAAACGCACCGGATTATCCGCAAACAGCTCCTCAAAACTGACCCTGTCTTTGTCAGCCAGAAAATCCAGAATATATTGGATCCTTTCCTCTAAATCCACCTTCTGAAAATTTATAGTATGTGAAGTCACTTTGGGCTGGTTATCCAGAACTTTTTTGAAAGCCACAAGCAGATCAAAGAGGTTTGCTTCGCGCAGGAACTCGACCCGGTCCTTTGATTCGATAAATGAGAAATCAGACCGGGGATAGAATACCTTTTCCTCTTCCTCTTTTCTCTGCAAGGTCTGAGCAGCTTCCTTGTATTTCTTATACTCTAAAAGTGCCACTACCAGTTCTTCTCTTGGATCCTCTTCTGGTTCCTCGTTTTCATCCCGGGGTAAAAGGAGTTTTATTTTTATCCGGATGAGATTTGAAGCCATAAGGATAAACTCGCTGGCCAAGTCCAGATCTAACTTTTGCATAAGCTGGATATATTCCAGATACTGTCTGGTGATAAGGGCAATCGGGATATCGTAGATATCTATTTCGTTTTTCTTTATCAGGTAAAGGAGCAGGTCTAAAGGTCCCTCAAACACCTCCAATTTAACCGGAAAGGGGACTTTCTTTTCTATCTGCTGCTCTATCTCCAGCGGGAAGATCATTGGATTAACCTCATTGCTTTCCTCACATCCTGCATGGTTTGTCCAGCTTTAGCCCTGGCTTTTTGAGCACCTTGGTCCAATACTTTCCAGAGCTTTTCCGGATTTTTTTCCAGTTCTTTCCTTTTCTCCCTGATATCTTTCAGCTTTTGGTTCAGATTTCTTGCCAGATTTTTCTTATCCTCGACACACCCCAATTTCCCAGTGGAGCAAAGAGTGTGAATCTCCTGATAGTTCTCAGTATAAATCTTATGTAGATGAAAGACGGGACAAAGGTCAGGCCTGCCTGGATCGTTTTTATGAATCTTCTGCGGGTCAGTGAACATCACAGATACTTTTTTGGTGGTCTCTTCAGCAGTATCAGCTATAGCAATATCGTTATTGTACGACTTGCTCATCTTTCTACCGTCTATTCCGGGGATGACAGGGAATTTGGTCAACAGCGCTTCCGGCTCAGGGAAAACCTGGCCATAAAGGGTATTGAATTTTCTGGCAACTTCCCTGGCAAGCTCAATATGAGGCAACTGGTCTTTTCCAACTGGCACATAGTCAGCTTTATAAATTAAGATATCTGCCACCTGAAGCAAAGGGTAGCCTAAGAATCCATAACTATCCAGACCCAGTTCTTTCCTTTTCTCCTTATATGAAGGAACCCGCGCTAAACGGGCCACTGGCGTTATCATAGAGAAAAGAAGATGCAATTCAGCATGCTCCTTTACCTGAGATTGGACGAAAATAGCGCATTTATCCGGGTCCAGCCCGGCCGAAAGATAATCCAGAGACACCTCCTTGATTTTCTCCTGCAGAGTTGAGGTATCTTCATAATCGGAGGTCAGTGAGTGCCAGTCGACTATACAGCAATACATCTCGTAATCGTTTTGCAGAGCCACCCAGTTTTTCAAAGCACCTTCTAAATTTCCCAGGTGTAATCTTCCAGTGGGCTGCATTCCAGATAATATGGTCTTCTTCATTTTCCTCTTTATTTTCTATTCCAGAAAAAGATATTGTTTCCATCGGTCATCCGAGATTCCCACAAATCGCTGGAGAAAAGTTATATGGTTAGGAGTTCGCGGCTTTTTTAACAGCTTTAAACCCGCCTGTTCCGGGGTCTGGTTTCCCTTGATATTATTGCACTTGATACAGGCACAGACTAAGTTCTCCCAGGTGTCTTTACCTCCGTAGAGCTTGGGGATGACATGGTCAACGGTCATAGGAAGATGGTTCGCCCCGCAGTACTGACAGCAATGCCCGTCCCGTTTAATAATGTTCTTTCTGGAAAGCAGGACCCTCTTAGGCGGGACTTTGATATAGAATCCCAGTCGAACCACGCTGGGGATAGGTATACACAGCCTGACCGAGCGGATAGTCTCGCCGTTATTTTTCTCAATCATCTCTGCTTTGCCTAAGAAAAGCATTATCACTGCTCTTTTTACGCTGCAAACCGAAAGAGGCTCGTAATTTTGATTTAAAACCAGCACATTTCCTGAAAGTCTACTCATACCTTGTAAACATCACTCCTCAAGAGCAGAGGTTTAGAACCTCTGCTACGCCACTCATATTTCGTAAACCTTGCTCCAGCAAGACGGAGGTCTAAGACCTTCGCTAGGCGGGAGCTTCACCTGTATTTGGTTTAATTTATACCTTTTTCCCGACTTGTCAAATATTTTTTTTCCAAAGAGAGGCTTTTATTCAGTGATTGGCAAAGGTGAAGATGCGTGTCCATAAAAGAAAAAGGAAGAAGAAAAAAGGAAAACGTGAGACGGAAGATGTAAGATGTAAGACGAAAAGACAAAAAAAGATGCGCTATAGGGGCGAGGTTGCCTCGCCCTTTTCCTCGCCACAAAAGGCACGGTCCGCATCACCCTCAAACAAGTTTGAGGGTGCCACCCTGTCACAATTGATGGATTTTTCCAGCTCGAAGGCGGATGTTATCATCCGCCTATCTCTCCGCTGGATGATAACATCCAGCAGGAGGAAAGTCATTGCGAGCCTTCAAGCGAAGCAATCCCTCTACTTTGAATGTAACGGATTGCTTCGTCGGTCAAATGACCTCCTCGCAATGACTAATAGTTGTAGGGGTAATTCATGAATTACCCCTACATTCCCATATAAATATTTTTCTTTTTATCCCAAAATTTCTACAAAAAATCTTGAAATCCGATTCTCAACTTAGTATATTAGTCTAAATTTTAAAGGTTAAATCCATTTTAAATTATGGAAAAACTCTGGGCACCCTGGCGAAGTAAATTCATCTCAAGTAAAAAAGTAAAGGGGTGCATTTTCTGTAAAAGGCTGAAGGAGAACAAGGACAGGAAGAATCTTATCCTTTTCCGGGGTGAAAAGTCTTTTGTGATTATGAACCGCTTTCCCTATAATCCCGGGCATCTGATGGTCTGCACCAACCGGCATACTGGTAAGCTCGAGAATCTAACTGAATCTGAGATGAAAGACCTGATGAAAACCACTCAGCTTGCCATCAAAACCCTCAAATCCGCCTTAAAACCACAGGGTTTGAACTTAGGATTGAATTTGGGCAAGGTCTCAGGAGCAGGTGTGGCAAGCCATTTGCATATTCACATAGTTCCCCGCTGGAATGGAGACACCAACTTCATGCCGATTCTGGCAAGAACCAAGGTGGTTTCCATAGGGATGGATGAGATCTTCGTAAAACTCAAAAAGAGTCTGGATAAACTGCTCTCCCGGAGGTCCGGGAATAAATAATCTTATGAAAATTCCGAGAAAAGAAGAGCTTTTAAAACTGCAGGCACAATATAAGACTGACCGGAAGATCGGGCAGGTTTTAGGGGCTCCTGCATATCTTGTAGCTTACTGGAGAAGGAAAAAGAAAATCCCGAAATATTCTCTTCCCAAATACGGTTTTGAAAAGATAAAAGAGCTCTGGGAAATTTATGGAGATGACCGCAAATCCGGGAAAGAGCTTTCCATCTCCAAGGCGGCTTTTTACAAATGGAGAAGAAAGTATAATCTCTTAGAAAAACCCAAAGTTCTGAAGTTGGCTCAGCTTGAGTTCACGCTTCCCGGTTCTGGCAGGGGGAAAAACAGGGGTCTCACCATTGCGCAAAAAGGGCTGGCTCTAAAAGCTGGAAAAAGTGAAGTGCGGGTAGGGGAGATCGTTTACGTTGAACCGGACCTGGCTATGAGCCATGATAATGCCGGTCTGGTGATAAAGCAGTTCAGGGAGATAGGCGTTGCTAAAGTCTGGAACCCGGATAAGATAGTCATACCTTTGGACCACCGTGCACCAGCCGAGTCTGAGAAAACAGCAGAAGCTCACCGCTCGATCAGGTTATTTGTCAAAGAACAGGGGATAAAAAATTTCTACGACATAAAGGAAGGGATCTGCCATCAGGTGGTAATTGAAAAAGGGCACATCCTTCCGGGAGAGTTAGCAGTTGGAACAGATTCACACACCACCTCATACGGCTGTTTGGGTGCCCTGTCAACCGGAATAGGTGCCACTGAAATGGCAGCAGTCTGGGCTACTGGCAAAATCTGGCTAAGGGTTCCCGAAAGCTTGAAACTGACTATTAATGGCAGACTTCCTCTTGGGGTATATGCCAAAGATGCAATCCTTTATATAATCGGAGAGTTGACAGTTGAAGGAGCAAATTATAAATCAGTTGAGTTCTACGGGGATACGGTTGAGAATATGTCCGTCTCTGAAAGGTTCACCCTGGCTAACCTTTCTATGGAGATGGGAGGGAAATTCGCCATTGTTCCTTTTGATAACGTAACCAAGAAATATCTTAAAGGAAGAACTAAAAAAACTTATCAGCCGATTTTTGCGGATGAAAATGCCATCTATGAGAATGAATACGAATATAATATCAGTCGGTTAGAGCCTCAGGTTGCCTGCCCGCATAACGTGGATAACGTCAAGTCGATTGATGAAGTCAAAGGGATAAAGATAGATCAGGTTTTATTAGGTTCCTGCACCAATGGAAGGATAGATGACTTGGAGATTGCTGCCCGTCTGCTCAAAGGGAAAAAAGTTCACCCGGATACCAGAATGCTGGTTCTGCCTGGCTCAAAGTCTATCTATTTAGAGGCATTGAAAAGAGGGATTATCAAAACGTTTCTGGAGGCAAATTGTGTAGTATTGAATCCGGGATGTGGTCCCTGCCTGGGCGCGCATGAAGGGTTACTGGCAAAAGGGGAAAGGTGTCTGGCCACAACTAACCGGAATTTCAAAGGAAGGATGGGCTCGACTGAATCTGAGGTCTATTTAGCAAGCCCGGCTACAGCGGCTGCTACAGCCATCCGAGGTGAGATCTCGGATCCGAGGGATTTTCTCAAAAAGTGAAGCGGGACTTTGATGTTAAAAGAGATTAAGGGGAAAGTCTGGAAATTAGGGGATAACATCGATACAGATGTCATCTACCCGGGAAAGTGTCTTCCGATCCTTGATCCACAGGAGATGGCAAAGCATGCTTTGGAAGGGTATGATAAGGATTTCCCTGATAAGATTCAGAAAGGAGACATCATCCTGGGTGGCTCCAATTTCGGATGTGGCTCTTCCAGGGAGCAAGCAGCTACCTCTTTAAAATTCGCCGGGATCTCCTGCATCATTGCTAAATCCTTTTCCAGGATTTTCTTCAGAAATGCCATCAACCAGGGACTGGCATTGGTTCAGTCAAAAGAGGCTTATGATTTGATTAAACCAGGGGAGGTAATTACAGTTGATTATGCCAGGGGAGAGATCATAACAGAGAATACAAAAGTCCCTTTTCCTCCTCTGCCAGAAATAGTTATGGGTATTTTAGAAGATGGCGGATTGATCGAGCATCTGAAGAAGAGTTTGAAGAGATAAAAAAAAGCGTAGGGGTGGAGCTTGCCTCCACCCTTACTTTTTCTCAGTTTTTGCACAGTAGCGTCCTCACTCCCGTGAGGACGTATAGGTATTTTCGTTGCCACAGGAGTGGCAACGCTACGCGACCCTGAAGGGGTCGCCCTACAAATTACTATTTGTGTTCGACTAAAGAAAATTTCCCCTGACTTAATTTCCCATAGGTAAAATGCTCAAACCAGTCGCCTAAGTTAATATAAACCCCCTTATTTAATTCCTTAAAGCAAGGCTGATGAGTGTGTCCTATGATGACCGTTTCATATCCTTGCTTGATTTTCTCCTCAGCGAACTCCTCATAATCTCTGAGGAATTCCTTGTTTCTAGCCTTTGTCTTATCCCGGCTGAAAGATGCGATTTTCTTTGCTAGAGGAATTCCAAAATCAGGAGGAAGTAACCTGTAAAGCCAGATATTCACTCTGTTTCTTAAGATTTTTTTCAGAATCCTGTAACCTATATCTTTTTTAGCTAAGCCGTCACCGTGGATCAGATAGATCTTCTTGCCCTGGTGTTCAACGGAGATCGGGTTTTTGACTATCTTTATTCCTATCTGTTCAGAGAGAAAATCTCCCAGCCAGAAATCGTGATTTCCCACCAAGTAAATTATAGGTATGCCTGAGTCGGTAAACTCTTTCAATTTCATCAACACCGGGAAATGCTCTTTGGGGATGGCATTTTCATACTCGAACCAGAATTCGAATAAGTCGCCTAAGATGTACAAAGCCTGACAGTCATCCCTGATACGCTCAAGAAAATCGAGCAACCTTTTTTCCTTAAATCTTTCCTTATCCGGTGAATTTGAGCCAAGATGAGCATCGGAGATAAAATAAATTGAATCTTTCATGATTTCTATATAATATAAAATTAAGGAGTAGGCAATTGAAATGTTTTTCGGAATAGTAGTAACGACCCGCCGGGTCGCCCCTACTAAATGAAAAGAATCCTTGACTAAAAGTTCAAAAAGATTAATTTATCAGGCGAAAGGTTTTTATTTATTCTGAAAGATAACGTATCAAATTTGAAACCTCAGGATGCGGAACTATGGATAAATTCATAATTCAAGGGGGGAAAAAGCTTTCAGGCTCAGTGGAAATATCTGGTTCCAAAAATTCAGCTCTTCCGATTTTAGCCGCAGCTTTGCTTTTGGACAAAGGGGAATCGGTGATTCACAATGTGCCTAACCTCTCCGACATAGATGCGATGCTCAAAGTGTTGGAGCATTTGGGGGCAAAGATTAAAAGGGATGTCAAGGACGGGTCCGTGGTGGTGAATGCTGAGAACCTTACTTCCTTTGAGGCTCCTTATGATTTAGTTAGAAAGATGAGAGCTTCATTTTTAGTTATGGGCCCACTTTTAGCCCGGGGCGGAAAAGCCAAAGTCTCTCTTCCAGGAGGGTGCGTTTTGGGTCCAAGGCCAGTTAATCTTCATTTGTCAGGTTTTCAGGCTCTTGGTGCAAAGATCGAAGAAGAACATGGGTATGTAATCGCTTCTGCTGAGAAACTTAGAGGGAATATCATCTATTTTGACAGGCCCAGCCATACCGGGACCGAGAACGTGATGACCTCTGCCTGTCTGGCAGAGGGGAAAACTACTCTGGTAAATGCGGCTTGTGACCCGGAGGTGGTGGACCTGGCGAATTTTCTAAATGCTATGGGGGCAAAAATCGAAGGTGCAGGCTCCTCAGCCGTACAGATAACCGGAGTGAAAAAGCTTAAAGGGGTTGAACATGCCTGCATTAAAGACCGTTTAGAAGCAGGCACTTTTATGATGGCTGCAGCTTTAACCTCAGGTTATGTGGAGATAAAAGATTTCATTCCAGAACATCTGGATATGGTGATCCTCAAATTGAGGGAGATGGGTGTGGATATAAGTCTGAACCGAAAAAAGATTACAGTTAAAGGTCCTTCCAGGCTCAAGCCAGTCTCTGTTACAACCTTTCCATTTCCCGGCTTTCCCACAGATCTTCAGGCTTCGCTGATGACCTTAGCCAGTACAGCTTCAGGTTCAAGCTATATCAAAGAGACTGTTTTTGAGGACAGGTTTACCCATGTGATGGAGCTGATCAGGTTGGGGGCTGACATAAAGATCAGTGGTGATAAGGCTACAGTAAACGGAGTGCCCAAATTGAAAGGCGCCTCGGTGATGGCATCAGACATCCGGGCAGGCGCTGCTTTAGTCCTGGCCGGATTATCTGCGGAAGACCAGACAGAGGTGCTGAGGGTTTATCATATAGACCGCGGGTATGAAAGGTTTGAAGAAAAGCTCTCCAGACTGGGGGCTGAGATAAAAAGAGTGAAAACTTAAAATCAAAGGTTAAGTTATGTTTAAGAAAATGATAGTAATTCTTCTGGGAGGGGTGTTCATTTTTTGTTTTACAGCTTCATCTTCCCAGGGTCAGGGTGAGGATTTGAATTTTGGCAAGAACAAGGTCCAGTACCAGTATTTTACCTGGTATTACATCCAGAGCGAGCATTATGACATCTATTATTACGATTTAGGGCTTGACATAGCTAAGTTTGCAGCCAAGACCCTGGAAGAGGCTACGCCCCGACTGGAGAAGATCTTCAATTATCAGACAAAAAAAAGAATACCGATCATCCTGTATAATTCCCCTAATACCTTTCAGCAGACCAACGTGACCTACGAGCTGATTGAGGAAAACGTAGGCGGGTTTACTGAAGCATTCAAAAACCGGGTAGTGATTCCCTTTGACGGCTCATACGAACATTTCAGGCATGTGCTTGTCCATGAGCTAACCCATGCATTTACCTTCGATTTGCTTTACGGTAACCTGGTGGGGAATTTATTAAGTGCCGAATATGTCCAGGAACCACTATGGTTCGCAGAAGGGTTCGCCGAATATTTCTCCCGGGGAGGTATGGACATTGAAGGGGATATGATTTTAAGGGATGGTTCGGTGAACGGCTACCTTGTCCCCTTAGAATTAGCCGGAGGATTCTTAGTGTATAAAGAAGGGCAATCCGCCATACAATATATAGTCAATAAGTATGGAGAGGAAAAAATTGCTGAGATTTTGCACCAGGCTAAAGGTAGACGCTCTTTTGAGAAAAGTCTAAAGTCGGCCATCGGTTTGGACGAAAGGGGACTGGATGAGGAGTGGATGAAAGATCTAAAGAAAGAATACTGGCCCGAGATAGCCTTGAGACAGGAGCCAAAAGATTTTGCCAAACAGTTGACCAACCATCAAAAAGATGGTTCTTATCTAAACGAAAAACCAGCCTTCTCACCCCGGGGGGATAGAATAGCCATTTTCTCTGACCGTAAAGATTATTCTGAGATCTATATAATTTCGGCTATCGATGGTAAAGTGATAGATAAGGTGGTAAAGGGGGAAAGATCAGGCGACCTGGAATCTCTCCACTCCTACGTAAGCGGATTGTCCTGGTCTCCAGATAGCAGGGACATCACCTTTGTATCCAAGAGCCACGGAAAAGATGTTCTGTGTCTGGTAGACGTAAAAAAGAAAAAAATTTACAGGAAATTCAAGTTTAACTTGGAATCGCTCTTATCTCCAGCCTGGTCCCCGGATGGTGAAAAGATAGTATTCACAGGTGTGATGGAAGGGAGGTCCGATCTTTACGCAACAGACATTAAAACGGGAACCCTGCAAAAATTGACGGATGACGATTATGATGACCGGGATGCAGCCTGGAGTCCAGATGGCAAGACCATAGCTTTCTCCTCGGATCGTCCCTCAGGAGCAAAAAATGATTCCACTTATGCCTATGGTCATTACAACATTTTCCTTCTGGACCCTGTTTCCAGGGAGATAAAACCTTTTACGCAGGGAGGGGAGGATAATCTCTCGCCTGCCTTCTCTCCCGATGGCAAAAGGATATGTTTTACTTCAACCCGCAACGGGATAAGCAATCTATATGTACAGGATTTAGATAGTTTAAAAACCTATCCTTTGACCAACATATTGACCGGCTGCTTCACGCCATCCTGGTCTAAGGATGGGGAGAAGATGGCTTTTACCTCTTTTTATAAAGGCGGCTGGGACATATTCATTCTTAAAAATATAAAACCGGTAACAGAGAATAGCGCACCCCTGGTGAAAACTGCCTTAATTTTAGGAAAAGAAAAGGCGGCAACGGCTCCGGCTGACACCACTCAGAAAAAAACCGAGATAAAGGAAGAGAAAAAGCTGGATTTTAGTTATTATGTGTTCAAAAGCACTGAGGATAAACTTGATTCACTTGCCAAGCCTTTGACCCCTGCGGAAAAAGAGACCCTCACCACTAAGTTTCATCCCGGGGAATACACACCGAAGAAATATAAACTCAAATTTACCCCGGACATAATCTCAGGGAACATTGGATACAGCACGTTCTTCGGGTTCCAGGGACAGTCTTTCTTGGCAATCAGCGACCTGATGGGAAATCATAATTTCTATTTAGCCACAGACCTTTTCAATACCATCGACCAGAGTAATTTCCAGCTTCTCTATTTTTATCTGCCCAGGAGGATCGACTACGGAGTCGGGATCTTTCACACCAAGTATTATTATGTGGACAATATCGACCGGCTTTTTTCGGACCGGGTTTATGGAGCCACTGTTCTTTTTTCCAGACCTTTTAACACGTTTAGCCGAATTGATCTTAATCTGACCCATCTATCCGTCGACCGGGTCTATTATGATCCGAATCCTGAGGGTATTTTCGAAGATAGAAGCGTGAAGACCCTTTTGACCAGTTTATCCTGGGTCCAGGATAACGTGCTCTGGGGAATAACCGGGCCGGTAAACGGGAGAAGGAGCATGTTGACTTTTGAGTGGTCACCTGACCTGACCAACAGAAGCATCCCGTATACTTCGCTCTGGATGGATTACAGAAAATACATGCATTTCGGCAAGAACAGGTTTGGATTTGCCTTCCGTTTCTCCGCAGGCAGAAGTGACGGTAAACAGCCGCGGCATTTCTACTTGGGCGGTGTCTCAAGCTGGATCGGTCCAGATTTAGCGACTCAGAATATCTATACTCTGAATGACCTTTATTTCTCGAGCCTGGTTACCCCTTTAAGAGGTTATCAGTATTTCGAATTTAAGGGGACCAGATATTTTCTCTCCAATTTTGAATTCAGGTATCCTTTTATTCAGGATTTAACTTTCGGATTCCCTCCCTTTAGTTTAAGATATATCACCGGTGCAATGTTTCTGGACCTGGGAAGCGCCTGGACCAATACCAAAGCCTGGCAGGGAGGAACCTCAGAAGGCGGATCTTCCAGGTTAAAAGACATCAAGGCTGGATTCGGGTTTGGGGCCAGGATAAACCTGGGTATATTCGTTCTCAGGTACGATGCTGGCTGGAATACCGACTTTGCTAACGTCTCGGCTAAGCCGATTCATTACTTCTCTCTGGGTGCGGAATTTTAATGAAAACAAAAGACCTGCCCCACAAGGGCAGGTCTTTTGTTTTTTTCAGAGCTGCTGATTACCTATTTTTGACAGCTTGTCTTTTACCCCCGCCATTTCCCTTGCCCAAACCTATTTTTCTAATTTTCTTGGCCAGCTTGCTGTTTTTGTAGTCCTCGACCTCTGAAGAAGAATAGACTCTTATACCATATTCGTCGAGCAACTTTGCCTTAGCTTTTTGATTACCTTTTACCGCTTTTTTAAGAAGAACATTTATTTTATGTCTTCTTGCAGTTAATTCCTGCTTGGTAGGGAATTCAAGATTGGTTGTGCCTGTCATCGCCTAAGAATCACCTCTTAACTTATTTATTAACAAAGAGTTATAAAAAAGCTTCAATGCATAGTTTCACAACATATTTATACGTAAATAAATGAGGTTTTGTTAAGTTTTTTATGCCGAAAAAGAGGTTGAAATTATTCCAGCATCATATTGCTAATCAACAAGTTGGGTTTGTGGCTTAAAAAGAGCTTAAAAAACTATTGAATTTCTTTTGGATGGGGCATGCTCACTCTACTACTCATAGAACTTTAAACACTATCGATATGAGTTGTATTAAACAAACCATAATTGGATAGTATGTTCCTATACGTGGCTGTATTATTGTGATGCCAACGGGGACTGCCAGGTTACTGTTTCGGACGTAGTATACCTGGTCAACTATCTGTTCAAAGGTGGACCGGAGCCCTGGCTACTGTATAGCGATTGCAACAATGACGAGAAGGTTACGGTATCGGATGTGGTATATCTGGTGAACTACCTATTCAAAGGTGGTCCGGTTCCTCTTGAGCCTAACGCCTTTAGGAAACCTTTCTAATCTGGCAGATAGATTAGTCAGTGATTTAAAGTTGAGGGATTCCGCTTAAAGCGGGATCCCTCAACTTTTTTTATATCTTAGGAAAAAAAAGTAGAGATGCTGCACGTCATGTTACTGAGACAGGTTGAGAATTTTCAAGGATGATTTTATTTGACTTTGAACGACTCATAGATATATTTAGGGTTCAGCTAAAATCTCAGGAGATAAAAGATGAAAGAATCTAAAGTGACTCTAAAATTAGCCAAAGAGCACGGGCTTTTAAAAGAAGAATACGAGAAGATAAAAATGATTTTGGGTCGAAACCTGACTTTCACCGAGCTAGGAATCTATTCGGTTATGTGGTCCGAACACTGCAGTTACAAAAATTCGATTGCCCAGGTGAAGACTTTCCCGCGGGAAGGGAAAAATCTGCTAGCCAAGGCTGGTGAGGAGAATGCCGGTGCAGTTGATATCGGGGATGGTCTGGCTGTGGTCTTCAAGATCGAAAGCCACAACCACCCATCAGCAGTTGAGCCTTACCAGGGAGCTGCCACCGGGGTTGGGGGGATACTCAGAGATATCTTCTGCATGGGTGCCAGACCTGTTGCCTCTTTAGATTCCTTAAGATTTGGCGAGCTTTCCAATTCACGGGTGAGGTATCTTTTCGACGGGGTGATCAGAGGGGTCGGAGATTACGGCAATTGTTTCGGAGTCCCCACTGTGGCTGGAGAGATCTATTTTGATGAGTCGTACACTGGAAACCCTCTGGTTAATTGTATGGCAGTAGGTATAGTCAAACCCAATGAAATGGCAAGTTCAAAAGCTTATGGAGCAGGAAATCCGGTTCTGCTTGTAGGTGCCTCAACTGGCAGGGATGGAATTCACGGGGTAACATTTGCCTCTGAGGAGATAAGCGAGAAATCGCAGAAGAAAAGGCCTTCGGTGCAGATAGGTGACCCGTTTATGGAAAAACTGCTCCTGGAAGCATCTTTAGAGATAATCAAAGCCGGGCTACTAGTTGGTATTCAAGACTTGGGTGGAGCAGGTCTTGCCTGCGCCACTTCCGAAACCTCTGCCCGGGGCAAAAGCGGGATGGAGATCGATGTCTCTTTAGTACCCCTGCGGGAAAAAAGGATGATACCTTATGAGATAATGATATCCGAATCACAGGAAAGGATGTTAGTCATCGCCAAAAAAGGTAAAGAGAAGGAGGTTCAGAAGATCTTTTCCAAATGGGGGCTCAATTCGTCTATAATCGGATATGTAACCGATGATAAGATGCTACGAGTAAAAAATAAAGGAAAAGTCGTGGCGGAGATACCGGCAGATTCCTTGGTCTTAGGTGGAGGAGCACCGGTTTACATCAGAGAAAAGAAAAAACCAGCATATCTTGCCAGGACTGCAAAATTAGATCTCTCCAGAATAAAAATCCCTGCAGACCTAAATGAGGTTTTGCTGAAACTTATAAGCTCTCCGAATATTGCGAGCAAAAGATGGATTTATGAGCAGTATGATACTATGGTAAGAACCGGGACTGCAGTGGGACCCGGCTCAGATGCCGCAGTTATACGTCTGCGAAAGACGAATAAGGCTCTGGCAATGACCACAGACTGCAACGGCAGATACTGTTATCTCGACCCGAGGATGGGAGGAAGGATTGCAGTGGCTGAGGCAGCAAGAAATTTGGTTTGCTCAGGCGCGCTTCCTTTGGCCATAACCAACTGTTTGAATTTCGGTAATCCGTATGACAAAGAGGTCTACTGGACTTTTGCTGAATGTATTGCCGGAATGTCTGAGTCCTGCATGGTTTTGGAGACTCCGGTTACGGGAGGGAACGTTTCCTTTTATAACGAAGACCCGGAAAGAAAGGTATATCCTACACCCGTGGTCGGGATGATCGGATTATTCGAGGACATAAAATACATAACCACTCAGTGGTTCAAAAAAGAAGGGGACATAATTGTCCTTTTAGGGAAAAATAAAGAGGAACTGGGCGGAACAGAATATCTTAAAATTATTCATAACTTGGTCAAAGGTAAAACTCCGGTTTTGGATTTAGATTATGAAAAGAAAGTTCAGCAAACCTGTCTGAATCTAATTAAAAAAGGGATAGTCAAATCCGCTCACGACTGCTCAGAAGGTGGTTTAGCCGTGGCTTTAGCTGAATGCTGTTTTACCTCCGGTAATAATCTGCTTATGGGTGCGGAGATCAACCTTTCAGAAAATTTCAGAGAAGATGCACTCCTTTTCGGTGAGGCCCAGTCGAGAATCATTTTGAGCTTGGGAGAAAATGACCTGTTAGAGTTAGAGAAAACTGCAAAGGAATATAAGATTGATTTTACCGTTCTGGGAAAAGTCGGAGGAGAAAATCTCAGGATAAACCAATGGATAGATCTGCCGGTTCAAAAGCTCAAAGAGAAGTTTTATAATTCGATTCCAGGAATAATGGAGAAAAAGTTTTAAATAAGTAGGGGCGACCCGTTGGGTCGCCCCTACAAACGTGTAGTCGCCCGATTCATCGGGCGTTCCGCTGGTCGTTGGTCTCCTGGACCAACGACTACAATTCAGACTTAGGTTATTCGAGATTTCTGCGTTGGTGCGGACACCAACCAAAAGCAATTTTTAGAGATTATTTTCCTTGACAAACTTTATTACATCTTTAAATTAATCTGCCGATAAAATTAATTGAAGAGATATTTCTCTCTGCAGTACTCTTGTAGGAGAAAATAGCGAAAAAAGTTCACTGAAAAATATTTCTCAAAAGGAGGTGAGAGAAAAGAGCTTTTTATTCGTTGGTGTGGACACCAACGAAGAGCAAAAACTTTTTTGAGGGAACAAAAAATTCATCGAGGAGGGATGAAGATGAAAGATTTTAAAAAGTTTTATTTCTGGGGGCTTTTTTTATTGGTGCTTCTAAGTTTTCAATCCAGCTATGGGTTGACCAACTACGTCTTCTTCACTGTCAACGGAGACACCACTTTAAAGACCACCGCGGTGCAGGGTGATAATTTTAGCTGGGGATCAAATTGTGCGGTCGGTGCCCAGCTCTACTGGCAAATCTGGATTGATACGGACAGCAATGGGGTACCGGATGCTGGCGATAAGCTGCTTTTCGACTTCATTATTGCTGATGGAGATACTTCCTCTCAGGGACCTCCGCCAGATATCAGCCCGACACCTGATGGCTGGTACATCTGTCAGCCTTTCCCTTTCGGGATTGCGCCAACACATTATGTCTTCAAGGTCATGGACCTTTCAGACAGTACCACCGCCCAGAGGACGATCAGGGTTACTCCGCTCCCTTCACCACCTAACAAATTCACAGGTTGGGTGACCATACCCGGACACTCGGCTCCTGATGCGCTTTTGGAAAACATCTGGATAGAGGCAGATGACAGCGTGTTTGAGAATGCTTTCTGGGCCGGGTTGACCAACGACAGCGGATACTACGAAATCAACGTGGGAAGCAGCGGGACCGGACGGACATTTATTATTCGGCCCTCAGACGTTCAGGGTTTCATCACTCCTGCGAATAAAAATAAAGTAGCCTCCGGTGTGGTAGATAGCGTCAATTTTGCTTACCAGGTTCCAGTTGACAGTATTTACGGGCAGATAAAAGATGACAGGGATTCCTTAATCAGACAATCCCTGAGGATGTGGTGCAGTCCCCATTTTGGTGGACCTCAGGAAAAAGAATCGCAGACTTCAGATGGGAATTATAAGGTCTATTTTGGCTCTTCCGAGTTAGGTGAATGGGATATAGGCATGAGTTCGGAATATTTAGTCCCGAATTACCTGACGCCAAACAGTTTTCAATTTAACAACCAGATCCAGCACGGTATCCAGCACAATTTCACCTGCCAGAGAGCAGACACGGTTATTTACTGCAGAGTCACAGAGATGGGAGGACTTCCAGTTCATCCTTATAAGATTCAAGCCTATTCCACCCTGCTTTCCGGCTCGACCGAGGGGGTTTCCGGGACCGGCTCCAATAACAGCTTTTTATTGCATATCTCCTCTAAAGATTCTTCTGGCTGGACCGTGCAACTGACAACCTGGGATACTCGATACCCGATTCCGCCAGGATACATCTTGGAAGGAGGAAGCAAGTCGAATATCTCGCCAGGGGATACGGTATTGCTTAATCTTATATCCGGGAAAATGGTCAGAGATACAGTCAAGCTAGATCCAGGTGATCCAGGAGTGATCTGGAACAGCGTCTGGTTGAACTTCTGGTCAGCTGGCAAAAGTTACGGCGGGAACCCTGACAATAACGGAATTTACACAATCTATGTAGATACCGGGACCTACGATGTCAACGTCAACTATGCAGGATACCTTTCTACTCCACGGCAGCGAAGCGTCTATGTGGATAAGGATACTACTGGGGGGTTAGGTTTTACTTTGAATCAAGCACATGCACATATCTCTGGCAGTTTAACTAATGTGACTCTTCCACTTTCACCTGGCAACTGGGTCATCGGGGAGACGGATTCCTGGCCTAATGGGTATAGTACCAGTTCAGAGATGGACAGAATAACCGGTCATTTTGATCTCTACCTGTGCGATGGAAGCTGGACCATCTCCCCTCCATATATTCCCGGCTACAACACTCCTCCTTCGCAGAATCTGGTTATTTCCGAGGTTCCGGATACTTTGAGAACGATTAATTTCTCTTACGTCCCTTCCGGGGTCAAAGGGGATGAAAACTCTAACAGTCTGCCCAAAGTTTTCACTTTAGAACAGAACTATCCTAACCCGTTCAACCTGACGACTGAGCTGAGATATTTTGTGCCGGAGAAATACCAGTCGGTATTCGTCTCTTTGAGGATTTATAATCTTTTAGGTCAGGGGATAAGAACATTAGTAAATGAGAATCAGACTTCCGGGAGACATTCGGTTACCTGGGATGGAAAGGATGATAAAGGAAGAGAGGTTTCCAGCGGGATTTATTTCTACAGGCTGGAAGCAGGGAATTCCAAATTGACCAAAAGGATGGTTTTGATTAAATAATTCTTGCTTCCAATTCGTATTAATATTAGAAGGTCGACTTAATAGTTGACCTTCTTTTTTAAAGGGTCTTTGAAAAACTCAAATCAAGAGGGTGGGTGACTTTGGCTTGAAGATTTCCAGAAAAAGCTTGACAATCGATTGAAAAGGA
>JALHSU010000189.1 GCA_022865345.1 Candidatus Zixiibacteriota bacterium | reverse complement strand
GGCATCTGCATTTCGCCAGGCAGGATTTAAGGAAGTGCTGCGCAGGTCTGAAACTAGACCGATTATGAGGTATTTTATTTGAGGAGAAAAAAAATGAAGACAAAATTAATTCTCCTGTCAACTCTTTTTACTGTATTTCTCTCCTTAGTGGGGATGAATGATCTGATGGAAAATCCACAAGAAGCCTACGCTTATCCCCCTGCAGTCGGGATCCTTGGGAAGGCGAAAGATTGTCTTGCCTGTCATGTGAATAATGGTCCATGGAAAGATGATGACAGAACGATCATCGATATAATCGACAAGGAAACGAAAAAGTCGTTTAAACAGCCGGATGGAAGTTTTCTTATCGAGGTAAAAAGGGGAGAAGTTAAGACCTTGCTCACTGTAATCGGCAGAACAAAAGAAGATTCCGAAGAAGCACCGTATAGAAACGCCTGGTTGTATATAGATCCGAAAACCATAGAGACTTCTTCCATTTCCAAGTTTGCCCCAGGCTGGGAGGTAAATCTGCCCGGGTCATGCAGAATCGTAGGGGATAAATTAGAAGGATATGAGGGGGCAAAGATTACGGTTCTACCGATGAGCATTCGAGCCGCGGATGCGGCACAGGATGCAGAAATTATGCTTCAGGTTATGCTGACCAAAGGGGAATCGGTAAAAGGCAAACCAAAGGAAGGGATGATAGGTAGCTATTTTGAGCGTAGGGTCAGGTTAAAGGTGATGGATTAATAGACAAAAGATCTTTGTTTATATTGAAATTGTTTCCGATAAAGTCGGGGGACTTTTACAGTGTGCGGGTCACCAGGATTTAGCTGAAATGAAAAATTCATTTGCTCCAACTGAGGGTGTTAATCGATGAAAGTAAAAAGAAAGATCATCCAGATCAATGAGGAAAAATGTAATGGTTGCGGTGATTGTATTCCAGCTTGTCCGGAGCAGGCCATTGAAATCGTTGAGACCCCGAAAGGGCCAAAAGCAAGGTTAGTAAAAGAGTTTTACTGTGATGGCTTAGGTGCCTGCCTGGGCAACTGTCCGATGAATGCTTTAACCGTTGAGGAACGGGAAGCAGAGGTTTATGATGAAGAAGCAACGATTGCACGAATAAAGGAAGTTGCACCGGAGATGCTGGAGAAACATTTAGAGCATCTTAAAGAGCATGCTGAAGAACTTCCAGAATATCATTCACACGAGATGCCAAAGGGAGTAACCGCCTGCCCTTCTGCCCAGGTAATGTCCTGGGACAAAGAAAAAAAGGGTGCGAATTACAAAGAGCCGAGCGTAATTCCTTCTGAACTTCGGGGCTGGCCAATTCAGCTTCACCTGGTAGCACCTTTTGCTCCATATTTTAAAAATGCTGATTTATTGATAGTGGCTGATTGTGTTCCTTTTGCTTATGCTAATTTTCATCAGGATTTTCTTAAAGACCGGGCAATTGCTATCGGTTGCCCAAAACTGGATGATATAGAGGCTTATGTTGAAAAAATCACCCAAATACTAAAGGTGGCGAATCCTAAAAGTCTGAAAATCATTCATATGGAAGTCCCCTGCTGTTTCGGTTTAGTACATATTGTAAACCAGGCAGTCGAAAAGTCGAAACAGAAGATTCAGGTTGAAAGGGTGGTAATAACAATTAAGGGAGAAATTTCTAAGTAGAAGAATTATAAGTATACTGGAGGTATAATACTGAGGAGGATCAAACCTTTATCATTCGGAAAACACATTCGGAGAATAAAACCAGCGTGGTGGTGACAGACAAGATAAAAGAAGAATTATCCCGTAATCAGGATATAGTCTGGTATCAGGTTCGCTGTTTTAATGATGGGATGCTTAATTCTTACAGTCGCATAGGGGTGGAGCTTGCCTCCACCCTTATCCACGGGCATCCAATTGGACGCCCCTACGCAGCTAAAATTCTGGATCAACAGACAAAGTTAAATTAGCATGGTAACGTAAAGAGTAATTAAATACACACACCGGCTGATCTTTTAGGCGGTCTGAAGACAAGAAATCTTCAGCCCTGAAAGAGATGAGGCTGGTGGAGGCAAAAACCAAAACCAAAGGAGTCTTAAATGGCAGTAACCCTTCAGGATTTATTGGAGTCCGGGGTTCATTTTGGTCACCAGACCAAAAGATGGAACCCCAAGATGAAACCGTTTATCTTCACAGCCAGAAACGGCATCTACATCATTGACCTTCAAAAAACTCTCAACTCTTTAGAAAAAGCCTGTCAAAAGGTCAAGGAGATAGTAGGGAATGATAAACAGGTTCTATTCGTAGGAACAAAAAAGCAGGCAAAAGAAGTCATCAAGGAAGAGGCTTTAAGATGCAGTATGCCTTTCGTGACTGAAAGATGGCTGGGCGGGATGATGACCAACTTCCAGACCATCAGAAGAAATATCAAAAGGTTAAAAGACCTGGAGAGGATGAAAGAGGATGGGACTTTTGAAAAGCTCACCAAAAAAGAGGCATCCGGCTTGCAAAGGGAAATAGACAAGCTGGAAAACATATTGGGAGGAATTAAGGATATAACCAGGCTGCCGGGTGCAGTTTTTGTGGTCGACTCCAAGAAAGAGAAGATCGCAGTGGCTGAGGCTAATAAGCTGAAAATCCCGGTCATAGCCATAATCGACACCAATTCAGATCCGGATGTGATCGATTATCCAATTGCCGGAAATGACGATGCGGTCAAATCTATCAAGGTTATCTCGCATGAGTTCTCCAGTGCCATACTGGAGGCACAGCATAAGCAGATGGAAGAGAAAGAGCAGGAGGCGAAAAAGGAGATTAAGGTGAAAAGTAAGGAGGAAGAATAGATGGAGATCAGCTCGAAACTGGTTAAGGAATTAAGGGACAAAACCGGAGCCCCGATGATGGACTGTAAAAAAGCTCTGGAAAAGGCTATCGGCGATCTGGACAAAGCGCTTGATTATCTCCGAGAACATGGAATGGCTAAAGCCTCAGAAAAAGCCGGGAGAATGACCAGGGAAGGGTTAATATATTGCTACATTCATCCAGGTGAAAAATTAGGAGTATTGTTAGAGATAAACTGCGAGACCGATTTCGTAGCCCGGACCGATGACTTTCGCGGCCTGGCTAAAGACGTTGCCATGCAGGTTGCTGCCACAAACCCTTTAGCCATAAAAAGGGAAGAGATCCCGGCAAATCTCATGGAGAAAGAGAAAGAGATCTATAAAGCTCAAGCTCTGCAAGAAGGCAAGCCAGAGAAGATTCTGGAAAAGATAGTCCAGGGAAAGCTGGAGAAATTTTTTCAGGAATCCTGTCTTTTAGAACAGCCTTTTATCAAAGACGAAGACCGGACCGTTAAGCAGAGAATAGACGAAACCATTGCTAAGTTAGGCGAGAACATAACTGTTAAAAGGTTTGTGAGATTCAGATTGGGAGAATGAAATAGCAGGTAGCTATTAGCATGTAGCTGGTAGCTAAGACAAAAAAAGCGTAGCCGAGCCTTTAGGGCTCGGAAAGGGCTCAGAAGAGAGATTAATTGTCATTCTGAGAGAAGCGAAGAATGACAATTGAAAGATTAACGAACAGCAAAAAAACAAAATGTCAAAACCTGTCTATAAAAGAGTTTTGCTAAAACTTTCCGGGGAAGCTCTCCAGGGGAAAAAAGAATATGGCATAGACCCTGATTTTCTCCGTTATTTAGCTTTAGAAATCAAGGGAGTGAAAGATTCAGGTACAGAGGTAGGAATAGTCATAGGTGCAGGCAATATCTTCCGTGGTGTAGCTTTAAGCTCTGGAGGAACGGATAGGGTCTCAAGCGATTATATGGGGATGCTGGCTACGGTGATAAACTCCTTAGCTCTGCAGGATGCCTTAGAAAAAGCCGGGGTTTTTACCCGGGTGATGTCCGCCATCCAGATGGACAGGGTAGCTGAGCTTTACATCCGGAGAAGGGCAATCCGTCATCTGGAAAAAGGGAGGATAGTGATATTTGCGGCTGGAACCGGGAATCCTTTTTTCACCACGGATACTGCTGCAGCTCTAAGGGCAAGCGAAATCGAGGCCGAGGTAATCCTCAAAGGAACCAGGGTGAACGGGATTTATGATTGTGACCCTCTCAAGGACCCACGGGCAAAGATGTTTAAGCAGATCGGCTACTTAGAAGTGCTGAACAGAGACCTCCGGGTGATGGATGCCACAGCCATTTCTTTATGCAAGGAAAACAGTCTCCCCGTTATCGTGTTTAATCTTTTGAAAAAAGGTAATCTCCAGAAAATAATCTCAGGCGCAAAAATAGGAACTCGGGTTGAATGATTTTTTTTCTCTAAAAGTTTTCTAACCGAAAAGGGAAAGGAATTATTATGGCTAAACAGATTTTTGCAGAAACAGAAGAGAAGATGAAAAAGACCTTGGAAGCTCTGCACAAAGAATTAGCTGCCATCCGCACCGGCAAAGCGACCGCCTCCCTTCTGGACGGGGTAAAGGTGGAGTATTACGGCTCCATGGTTCCTCTTTCCCAGGTGGCAAGCGTAAGTGTCCCGGATTACAAATTACTGGTAATCCAGCCCTGGGAGAAAAAGCTGATAACGGAAATAGCCAAAGCCATCCAGAAATCGGATTTAGGCTTGAACCCGATTACGGATGCAAATGTAGTCCGTCTGCCAATTCCTCCTTTGACTGAGGAGAGGAGAAAAGATTTAGTTAAGCATGTTAAGAAAATTGCTGAGGAAAGTAAAATTGCTTTGAGGAATATAAGACGGGATGGAAACGAGGCTTTGAAGAAAAAAGAAAAAGATAAGGAGATCTCTGAGGATGATTCCAGAAAAGGAGTGGAGCAGGTTCAGAAGATTCTGGACAAATATATCGAGATGACAGATGAATTTTTGAAGAAAAAAGAAGCCGAGATAATGGAAGTATAATAGATACTATGACGGATGGCGAATGACTGATGACGGATAAAAGAAAAGGAAAAAGGAAGATCAAAAAAGTCATTGCGAGGAGCATAAGCGACGAAGCAATCTACATACTGTGGACGGATTGCTTCGCCTATAGCTCGCAATGACAAAAAGTTATACACGTGCACGTCGGGTCCCCTGACCCGACGGTGAAGGAATGCAGGGGCGAACCTGTCCTTCGACTCGGCTCAGGATGGTGAGCATGTGCTTCGGCAAGGTTCAGCACGATGAGCTTGTCGAATCGTCGAACCATGTGTTCGCCCGACTTTCTTGATTGTTTTAGAGATGGAAAGGGATAACCATAATTGTCAGAAGAAGATTTAAAGAGTAGAATCATAAAAAAAGGAAACCTGCCCAGGCATATCGCTATTATAATGGATGGGAATGGGAGATGGGCAAGGAAAAGGGGATTGCCTCGCATAGCCGGGCACCGGGCTGGCGTCAAAACCGTAAAAAGGATAGTTGAAGCCGCATCCGGGTTGAAAATCTCCATCCTCACCCTTTTCACTTTCTCGACTGAGAACTGGCAGAGACCCAGGGAGGAGGTCTCCGCGATTATGAATCTGCTTTACCAGACTACAAAAAAGGAATTAACTGAGTTGGAGAAAAATAACGTCAAGCTGATCACAACCGGCAACATTGAGGAGCTTTCCTCCACCAGAAA
The DNA here is from genome assembly GCA_022865345.1 of Candidatus Zixiibacteriota bacterium. NCBI lineage: Bacteria > Pseudomonadati > Candidatus Zixiibacteriota > Candidatus Zixiibacteriota bacterium. The sequence continues at coordinate 8,712 of JALHSU010000189.1, read as the reverse complement.
AGAGATTCTAAAAAAAGCGATTCAAAGAACCAAGGACAATACCGGGCTGATCTTAAATTTAGCTTTAAATTATTCCGGAAGAAGCGAGATCTTGGATGCGGTGAAGAAAATCTCTGAGGATGTATGTTCAGGCGTCATAAAACCGGAAGACCTGGATGAAGGGCTTTTCTCCTCCTATCTTTACACCAAAAGGCTACCGGATCCAGACCTGTTGATTCGCACTTCAGGTGAGATGCGCATCTCGAATTTTATGCTCTGGCAGACCTCCTACACTGAGCTTTACGTGACACCGGTCTTATGGCCGGATTTTTCAGTCGACGATTTCTACCAGGCGATCTGGATTTACCAGAACAGGCAGAGGCGCTTTGGCAAAATATGATGACAGATATTGTAGCGTCCCGCATTTATGCGGGACGAGAATAACGTCCGGGATAAACCCGGACGCCCACATTGTCTCCAAACCCTTATCTGCCTAGCTAAGGCGAGAGGCTGATAGTTTTTTATTTGTTATCTGTCGTTCGTTATCCGTAATTTTAGTAAATGAATAATCTCCTGACCCGCATATTAGTTGCCGTAATTTTCATCCCCTTCATCCTCTACCTCTCCTATTTTGGCGGCATTCCTTTTATGAGCTTTATAAATTTACTTATTTTCTTAGGGTTAATCGAGTTTTCCTCAATTCTCAAGCTGAAAGATATCTCTTTTTCTCAAACTCTCCTGATTTTCTTCGGGCTTTTGATCGGGGTTTCGGTTTACTATTACAGCGATAGATTTATCTTGATAATTACTCTTCTCAGCGTTCTGATTTCAGGCTTGTTTCAATTAATCAGATACAAATTTGATAGAGCAATTGAAAATCTCTCCTCTTTCCTGTTTGGCTTGATCTATGTAGCCTTGTTTTTCTCTTTTCTTATTCTGATCCGGGAATTTCCTCATAAGTCCGGTTTAGAATATCGCCTGGGTGGTCTGTGGATCATCTTTCTTTTCTTATGTACCTGGTGTTCGGACATTCTTTCCTATTTTATCGGGACTCCTTTTGGGAAGCACAAGATTCTGCCCCAGGTCAGCCCGAACAAAAGCTGGGAGGGCTCTTTTGGCGGAATAGCAGGAGCACTACTTGCGGCTTTTATCTCCAAGAGCATATTATTTAAAGAGATCCCTTTGATCCAGCTTCTGTCCCTGGCGATTCTGATAAGTGTCTTTGGGCAAATAGGCGATTTTGTAGAATCCTCTTTTAAAAGGCAGGTCAGCCTGAAGGATTCATCCAGCATCATCCCTGGTCACGGAGGTATATTGGATCGGTTTGACAGCCTGCTTTTCTCTGCACCTCTGGTTTACTTTTATCTGACGTTTATCTTATATAGATAATAAAGAACACTGGTTGACTGATATCAAATGAGGAAGTAGGGGGAGGGGCTTGTTGAGCTTAGCGAAATCCCGCTCCTGCGGGGTCCCCTCCCGCGGGCGACCACACAGTTCGACAAGCTCACTGTCCTGACTGTTCGATTACACTCACAGTCCCTGAGCGAAGTCGAAGGGAACAGAGTCGAAGGAACGGTCGCCCCTACGATTAAAAAATATGTTAAAATATTTCGATTGTATCTTCGTTCTCAGGCCGGTGCTAATGGTTCCGGTCTGGACGATTCTCCTTTTAGGACATCATCAGGGCTCAAGGTATGGTTTTTCTGACCGGTCTTTGTTCTGGCTTTTCATCTTCTCCACCCTTTTCATCGGAGGGGTTTACCTTCTAAATCAAATCTACGACCTGGAGACCGATCGTAAAAATAAAAAGCTTTTCTTTCTGGCTGAAGGTCATATCTCCAGAAAAAATGCCTGGATTTATACTGCTCTTCTCTACCTTTTGAGCGTCGTACCTTCCTACTTCCTGTCTGCGACTATAGGAATAATCTTTACTCTGGGATTGATTCTCAGCTTCTTATATTCGGCACCACCCTTTTGTTTGAAAAATAAAACTTACGGCGGGCTTCTGGCTAATGCTATATCTCACGGCTCGCTGGTGTTCCTTGTCGGTTTCTGCGCCAGGACGAGTTTTTCCGTTCAAGCGATTTTGCTTTCCCTTCCTTATGCGTTAGCAGTCGGAGCAGTCTACATAAACACGACTCTTCCAGATACCGAAGGTGATAAAGCCGTAGGGAAGATTACATTTGGAGTCAGTTACGGAATTTTAAAATCGACTTTAGTCTCAACCTTATTGGTAATCTTGTCCATAGTCTTAGCTTTGATCTTCCTGGATTTGCCCTTTCTTTTTTCGGCTGTCCTCTCTTTGCCCTTTTATATTTTCGCGCTTGTTACAAAAGAGGTGGGGAAAAGTATACTGGCTACCAAATCCTCAATCCTTTTCCTATCGTTGGCTGCTGGTTATTTTTATCCCTGGTATTTCATAATTTTGATTTTGGGTTTTCTTGGCACCAGGTTATATTATAAAAAAAGATTTAATCTGGAATATCCAAGTTTGTTTTGAAGTTAGAAATGTATTAATTATGACGCGTAGCCGAGCCTTTAGGGCTCGGTGGCAGTACTTTAGAGTAGGGCAAGGCTTCAGCCTTGCATTCTGAGCCGGCTAAGGAAAACGGAAAATGGAAAAAGGAAGATGAAGATAAAAAAAGTGACTAACAGGTTTCCACCGTACAAGTTGATGCTTATTCAAGATTCAAACACATTTGACGCATCACCAGCTTAACGATGAGTGCATATGGAAATTCAAAAGGAAGCACGATTCTACGAGAAATTAGAAAATAAGAAAGTCCAGTGCCATCTCTGTCCCTGGGAATGCCTTTTGACTGAGGGGAAGGTCGGTGTATGCAAGGGCAAGAGGAATTGTGATGGTGTACTCTATGCCACGAATTATGCCAGGGCTGTTTCAATAGCCCTGGATCCTATGGAGAAGAAACCGCTTTATCATTTTCATCCGGGAAGCGAAATCCTTTCTACCGGTCCAAATAGCTGTAACCTGAGATGCGGCCACTGTCAGAACTGGAATATCTCTCAAATAGAATCACCTACTGAGCTGATAACTCCTGAGAATTTAGTTTCCTTAGCCGTAAGATACAACTCGATAGGAATCGCCTATACCTATACTGAGCCTCTGATGTGGTATGAGTACGTGCAGGACACTGCCAGGCTTGCCCGAGATAAGCATTTAGTCAACGTGCTGGTGAGCAATGGATATATTAACCCGGAACCACTTTTGGAACTTTTGCCCTTAATCGATGCTATAAATATCGATGTGAAAGGTATGACCCGGGATTTCTACAAAAAGGTCTGCAAAGGGAAATTAGAGGTGGTTTTAAAAACAGTGGAGCTTTCAATTCAGAAGAAATGTCACGTCGAGCTAACCTACCTGATAATCCCAGGCTTGAACGATTCAGACGTGGAACTGAGAGAGTTTTCCAACTGGGTGGCAGGATTGAGTATTTCAACTCCGGTTCACTTTTCCCGGTATTTCCCCGCATATAAGGCAGATTTTCCTTCCACCCCCATAGAGACTTTGAAAAAGGCTTTCCAGATCGCCAGGGAGAAATTGCGATATGTTTATGTGGGAAATACATACATACTCGGAACCTCGGATACTCATTGTCCTAATTGTTCTAAAGTTTTAATCTCCAGAACCGGCTATGCTATCGATATTACAGGAATCAAGGACAACAAATGTAAGAACTGTGGGGCTACCGTAGAAATAGCATTAGATAAAAAGGTCTAAAGGCTCAAATGCTTAAAGGTCAAAAGATAAAATAATCTAACAGCCAATCGCTAATATCGAATCGCGAAAAGATATTGACAAATTATTTTTAAAATCCTATTATAAAAGCAAATACAAGGTTCAAGGGTCGAAGGATTCAAAAGAAAGAGCCAAAAAGCTAATCGCTAATATCGAGTTAAAGGAGGTCTAAGATGGCAGATTTATTTGAGAAAACACTTTTAGCCGGTTTAGGTCTTTTCGATCTCACCAAAGAGAAAGCGGAGAAGATAGTAACCGAGCTTATCAAGCGCGGGGAGCTCTCCCAGTCGGATAAGGCAAAGGCAGTTAAGGAGATGCTGAAAGGGCATGAGGAGAGAACCAAAAAGCTAAAGGAGAAGATCGACCAGCAGGTCGACAAGGTGGTTGAAAAGGTAAAGGGCACCACCGCTCAGGAGCTTTCAGAACTGAATAAGAAGATAGAAAAACTTTCCAGGGCGATCGAGAAGCTGGAAGAAAAGCTGGAAAAGAAATAACTGAAAAAACGTAAACTTACGATAAATCGTGATAAGCTGAAGCAGATTTTTAGACCGATCAAACGCCTGCTTGACATTCCTGCCACAGGATAAGAAGAATTGGTAGCTCTTTCAGCCTAAAAAGAGTCAGAATGGAATTGTAGGGGCACGTCATGCCGTGCCCCTACTTTTTATCGGGCTCTGCAAATACCAGATAAACAAATTCCCATATCTGCCGATTAAATACTAAAAAGGCAAGGTATGGGTATATTCGAAGATAAAATAAAAGACATAGATAAAAAAGACTGGCGTCTATGGTTTTTGATGTCGCTGGTCTTCTTTCTATTTATAGTTTTCATCACCTCTATAGTTTTCTACTCCGACGTAAGCAAACTGTATGAAGAAGAGTTCGGCGGATACTCCTTTAACATTCTATTCATAGGTTTTCTTGGAATCTCTCTTTTATTTTTAGCCTATATCGTTACCCAGGGGATTTCCTTGAAAAAACTGAGGATCAGGTTAATCGAGGAGAGGTCTGCCACGAATGCCCTGGAAAGACAGCTCCAGGAGTTGAAAGACCTGTTTGAAGTCAGCTGCCTGGTCAATAGCAAAGCCGACCTGCCAACCATCTTGGATACCATTACCAAAGATATTATCCACTGCCTGCAGGCGGATCAGTCCTCGTTGATTTTTTACAATCCGAATATTGATAAATTAGAATGTATCGCCGCCTACGGGCTGGATGCCGAAAAGATCAAAGGCAAAGAGCTGGAATTAGGCCAGAGCGTGACCGGGTGGGTGATCAAGAAGAATCAGCCCCTGCTCCTGCAGGATGAAGCTGATCCCTCCCTGTATAATGGTTATATTGAGAAGGATCGAAACATCACCTCAGCCCTGTGCACGCCTTTGAGGGTGAACGGGCTGGTAAAAGGGGTGCTCAACGTCAATCTAATCAACCGCTCCCGCAAATTCAACGAGAACGATCTTCAACTTTTATCGATTTTTGCGGAAAGCGCTGGCTTAGCCATAGAGAAAGCATCCTTGCACCAGGAGCTTAAAGAGAGGATGAACCAGCTCATCCAGACAGAGAAATTCAAAGCCGTGGGGAAGTTGATCAGCGCTCTGATGCACGATTTCAACAACTTCTTGTCCATAATCATCGGAAGGGCGCAGCTTCTCTCGGTCCAGACCAGGGACACGAATCTCTCCAAACATATCGAGGCGATAATAAAAGTATCAACCCAGGCCGCAGACATAATCCAGAGGATGAATCAATTCGGAATGCCCATGCCGGAGAAAGAGTTTAAAAACTTAGATCTGAACCAGGTGGTCAAGGAGGCGATTGAGCTGACCAGATCAAAATGGAATGAATGGGCAAAGCTGAGGGGAATAAAAATAGATGTCGAGAAGAGCCTGGCTCCGCTTAGTCCGGTATTCGGCAATCCGGCAGAGCTGAGGGAAGTCCTGATAAATATGGTTCTGAACTCGATCGATGCCCTGCCCAAAGGAGGGAAGATCTCCTTCCGCACCTGGCAGGAGGAAGAGAATATATTCCTCTCCGTCAAAGATAACGGTCTGGGAATGAACGAGGAGGTTAAGAAAAAGATATTTGAGCCGTTCTTCAGCACCAAGCCGGAAAAGGGAAACGGGCTGGGAATGACGGTGGCATATTCCATTATCCTGCAGCATAACGGAAAGATCGCTGTGGAAAGCCAGGAAGATAAGGGGACTACTTTTGTTATCAAATTGCCTTTTTCCAAAGTTAAGGATAAGGAGGACACCTCCAAGATCGAGTTGCCTGCGGGAAAAGTCAGGGTGCTTCTGATTGAAGATGACGAAGACCTTCAGGGGGTCTTGCTGGAAATGCTTTCCGAGGAAGGCTATGAGGTCAAGGTCGGCTGCAGCGGGACTGAAGGTATTTCCTTTTTGAAGATTGAGAAGTATGATGTGATAATCACCGACTTGGGCATATCCGGGATGACTGGCTGGGATTTCGCAGGTGAAGCAAAAGAGATAAGTCCCAAAACACCGGTTATTCTTGTGACGGGATGGGGAGATCAGATATTAACCAAAGAGGCAAAAGACTTAGGAGTAGAAGTGGTTCTTTCCAAGCCCATAAAAAGGGAAAACCTTGAAAGAGCAATTGCCAGAGCACTCAAGCTCAAGCCTAAGAAAGGCGAAGTTGTCGAAGAGCCTCCCTCTAAAGAGAAAAATTTCGTCCGCGGGTTATAACTCCAAAAAACTTTATTTTAAATACTTCAAAACAGTGGAACAGTGTGTAGAGACGCATAGCATGCGTCTCTTTTTGCTTTGTAGGTCGGGCTGTCGGAGACTGCCCGACAAAATATAAAAATTTCGCAAAAGAAAAAAATTCGTATTGTCGGGTGGCTATTGCAACCCGACCTACGACTTCCTTTGCATTTATTCGTCATCCGTCATTCGGTATTCGACATTGAGTTAAGCATATTTTCCAGGATATAAAGAGCAGCAGTTTTGTCCATGGGCCGGTTATTATTGCCACATTTGGAAGAAAGAATACAGGCAGGGCATCCTTCCTCGCATTCGCAATCCTTGATCAGATTATAGGTCATCTGCACTAAAGCCTTAAAAGTCTCATACAATTTCTCCGAGATTCCGATACCGCCCTCGTATCCATCATAGATGAAAATGAAAGCCTTTCCCAGTTCCGGGAAAAAGGGATAAGAGACCCCGCCAATGTCGTTGCGGTCGCACATCGCCAGCAGGGGGGACATAGCAATCATGGCATGCTCAACCGCGTGCATCCCTCCTGCAAAATCCAGACCCCTGAATTCCAACTCATTTCTCAGGTGAACCGGCAAATCAAACCATAACCCTACAGTCTGAAAAACAACTGGAGGCAAATCAAGAGGGATAAAATTTACCACCTGTTCATACTTTTTTATCTTGTACCCAACATATTTATCCTTCACCTCCACCCTACCCAGAAACAGGGCAAAATCTCGATACGGTTTTCTTTCCTCTTCCTGAATTATCTTCACCTCATCAATATCCACAGTCTCTGTATAATAATCCACTACCTCCTTCTTAACTTTAGCCTTCAGGTTTTTCAGGTCCAGCTCCTCCACTATGTAACTTTCCCCTTGATGAATCAAAACCGCGCCGGTATGAGCCTCCGCATAGGCTCTCTGCAGGTCCAGAGTCTCCAGAATCTGGTTTTCCCATACCACCTTGACCAACTGGCTGGAGATATTATTCAGCGAAACCACCTGCTGGGGTCTTTCCTTTCCGCAATAGATAAAACCCCGCGGAGTTTTTCTGACCAGGTTTTCCTTCTGCAGCGAATTTAAAATCTCCTCGGTCTCTTCTCCTAAAAATCTGTAGTTTTCTTTTTTCAAAGGAAACTCAGATGTAGCACACAACAGGTGTCCGCTCAGGATATAGGGGTTGGATAAATCGATTACGGCATTCTCGAAATTCCCTGACAGCAGAACTTCTGGATGCTTTAAAAGGTACTGGTCCAGCGCGTCTTCAAATCCAACAAAGAAAACTAAGGAGTCCTGGTTTTTTCTTCCAGCTCTGCCTGCCTGCTGGAAAAAAGAGGCAATCGTGCCGGGATAACCTGAGATGATTACTGAGTCGAGTCCTCCGATATCAATCCCTAATTCCAGAGCAGTGGTGGAAACAACTCCATCAAGTTCCTTTTGCCTTAATTTTCTTTCTATTTCCCTTCTTTCTGAAGGAAGATAACCTGCCCGGTAAGACGAGATTCTCAGCTTAGGGAATTCATTTTTTATCCAGAAGCTGATAAGCTCGGAAAGTCTTCGGGAGACCACAAAGCATAGGGTCTGAAGGTTATTTTTTACAGTGTGGACCAATATGTTCTTGGTCTGCACGTGGACTGAGCTTTCCTTATATTTGGTAGAGTCCCAGAAAACGAAAAATTTTCTTCCTCTGGGAGAGCCGTCCCCAGTTATAACTTCAAAGTTCTTGGAAGTCAATCTCTCGGCGAACTCAGCCGGGTTGGCAATAGAAGCAGAGGAAAGGATGAATTTGGGGGAGGTGCCGTAAATCCGGCAAATTGAAAGAAACCGGCGGATCAGAAGGGCAACATTAGAACCCATCACCCCTTTATACCTGTGAGTTTCGTCTATGACTACAAATTTCAGATTTTTGAAAAAATTCTCCCATTTGTAATGATAGGGGAGCACCTGGTGCAGTTCATAAGGATTAGAAAGGATGATCCTGGATTTTTCCCGGATTGAAGCTCTTCTTTGCTGGGGCGTGTCACCGTCATAAATGGCAGGTTCCAATCTGAAATCCAGACATCCTTCCATCTCCTTTAAGACCTTCAACTGGTCATTGGTCAGGGCTTTAAGAGGATAAAGATATAAAGCTGTCGATTTTCCATCTTTCTCCAGAGTTTCAAGAATAGGAAGGTTAAAACACAAGGTCTTTCCTGAGGCAGTTCCGGTTGTGATGATCAGGTTTTTTCCTTGTCTGATTTTATTTATGCTTTCG
>JALHSU010000188.1 GCA_022865345.1 Candidatus Zixiibacteriota bacterium | reverse complement strand
CCCCGCTTTAGGTCTTTTGCCTTATACCCGCATACGATCTTATTGTCGAAGGTTCTTACCACTTCAGAACAGACCTTATCCACCTTTTCTGCCGGTATGATGAAAATGAAATCATCTCCTCCGATATGTCCGGCAAATCCATCCGGGCAATTTCTGTAAACTATGTCTCTGATTATCTGCGAGCTTAAAAGGATCAGCTTGTCCCCGTAAAAGTAACCGTAGTAATCGTTATAGGCTTTGAAATCGTCCAAATCCGCATAACACAATGCGAACTCCTCGCCCCGCTGGATCTTTTGATTAACCTCATTTTCTATTATGCTGGTGCCGGGAAGCCGGGTAGTGGGGTTTACTCCCACGTCCCGTCTGCTTCTCCTGACTATCATTTTCAACTTGGCAGAAAAAAGGTCTTTCTGCCACTCACCGAAAAGAAACTCGTCCGCTCCTTTGCCCAGCCCCTTTATGACTATTTTTTTGTCCGGATGAGGATGATACAGAACCAGAGGAACTAAGGAAAGGTTGGAGTCCTTCTTGAGTTTTTCGACAAGCCGAATCTCTTTGTCAAAATCGCCTTTACCGCAGATGAACACCAGATCCATTAGATGCCGATCCAACTGTTTGAATAACTCTGAGCCGGCATCAAAACTGAGCAGTCTCACCTTCTGGGGACGAAAACTCTCCCTTAGAATCTTTTTAATCCTGATTCCCTTTTCGTATATAGCCAGGTTCAGCATTTTACTCCCATCCCTCTTTATTTGGACGGTTTCTCCCTGGGATGATAGCTTCGGTGTTCCTGTTTTATAAAATCGCGGTCGATATGGGTATAGACCTGCGTAGTAGATATATCGGCATGTCCTAACATCTCCTGCACTGCCCTTAGGTCTGCTCCGCCCTCTAAAAGATGGGTGGCAAACGAATGCCGGATAGTATGAGGGGTCACCCTCTTTTTAATCCCGGCTTGATGGATATATCTCTTTATTATCTTCCAGGCACCCATCCGGGTCAACTTTTTGCCCCAACGGTTAAGGAACGTTATATCTTCTGAATCAGGTTTAGCCAAATAGATTCTCGAACGCTTTAAATACTTTTTGACTGCCATAATCCCCTTTTTACCGATTGGAACCAACCTCTCCTTATTACCCTTACCGATTATCCTGACCCAGCCAACCTGTGGAAGAAAATTCTTTGTCGTAAAGTTTATCATCTCAGAGATTCTCGCCCCTGTGGCGTACAGGAATTCCATGATTGCCTTATTCCTCCATCCAAGATTATCTTTTTTGTACGGCAAGTTTAGAATTTTTTTCATCTCGTCTACAGTCAAGGTACCAGGTAATTTTCTACCCAGTTTAGGAGAATCGACCAACTCAGCAGGGTTGGAACCGCAGAATTCTTCATTCAGGAGGTACTTATGAAAGGTTCTGATAGCGGAAAGATTTCTTGCCCTCGAAGCAGCCTTTAGCCCGCTTAAGGTATGGACAAATCCGCTTACGTTTTCTGAGGTAACAGAATTTAGTTCTGAAATGCTCTGATCTTTCAAATACTTAAAATACTTAATCAGGTCAAAACGATAGCTTTCCAGAGTGTTCTGGGACAAACCTCTGGACAGACGCAGGTAATGCAGGAAATCATCCAGTCTGTCCTCTATTTCCAAATGTCTGCACCTCTCTGTGCGGAGACGCATGCGGTGCGTCTCTACGTTTGTATGTAGGGGCGTATTGCAGTTCGACCGGCTTACTGCTCTGAGCGAAGTCGAAGAGCAATGCGCCCCTACGCTTCCAGAACTTTTATGAGGATCATAGTCAGGTCATCCTCGCCGGGCTTATTACCGGTGAAGTCCTTTACTTCCTGATAGATCTTATCTTGTAGCTCTTTGGCTTTTAAGCCGGGGTTCTCTGAAAGTATTTTCTCTAATCTTTTTGTGCCGAACTCCTCATCTGACTCGTTCTTGGCTTCGGTTACGCCATCAGTGTAAAATAAAATAATATCCCCGGGCTTTAGATTCAAAACCCTTTCTTTATACTCTGAATTCTGAATGACTCCTAAGGCTAACCCTCCCTCGGTCAGATGCCGGATCTTTCCTTCCTTTTTTCTTAAAACCGGTGGATTGTGTCCGGCATTGGAGAAGGTAAATATTCTATTCTTGATATCCAGAACACCGTAAACGGCGGTGACGTAGTTTTCCCGCTCTAAGCTTTCATACAGAAGGTTATTGACCTTGAAACAGATCGTCCGTATAGCATAATTGTTCCTAATCTCCGCTTTCAAACTTGCCCTGAAAGAAGCCATAATCAAAGCCGCGGGTATCCCCTTGCCAGAGACATCTCCGATAGCTATTCCTATCTGGTTTTCCACTATGGGGATGAAATCGTAATAATCTCCACCCACCTGCTCAGAGGGGATATTTATGCCGGAGATATCAAAACCGGCCAAATTCGGATCTTCAGCTGGAAGAAAACTCTGTTGAATGTTGCGCGCGATTAAAAGTTCTTCTTCCAGTTTCTTCTTTACTATAATCTCCTTATGCAGCCTGGTCCTTTCTATTGCCACGGCACAATGGCTGGCAAAAGCAGTTAAAAGGTTTAAGTCGTCCGAATCATAAGCATTAACCTGATTGCTCTCTAAATTGAAAACCCCGATTATCCGCCGGTCAGTCATTATCGGCGCCAGGATCTCAGATTTTGTCTCGTGCCGGGCTTTGATATATCTCGAATCCTTGTCCACGTCCGGGACAATAACTGTCTCTTTATGTTGCGCTACCCAACCCACCAGTCCCTGACCCATCTTCAACCGCAAATCCGGCTCAATGGCCGGATCAAAACCTCTGGTCTTAATCTCTCCCACCTCTTGCTTTTCTCTGTCTATTAAGAAAATTGCCGCCGCGTCATATTTGACCAGCCTTTTTAAGGAATCCAGAATCAGCCCCAAAACCTCATCTAAATCCAGGGAGGAGGAGATCAATCTATCCATATCTAAAAGGATTTCTTTTTCCAGGCTTTCCTTTCTGGCTTTGCGATAAAGGTAAGAATTATCCAGAGCGATTGCTACCTGATCTGCTAAAGAGGAGAAAATCTTCAAGTCTTCCTCTGTGAATTCCTTTCCTAAAAGCTTGTTCATTGCCACCATTACACCTAAGAGATTCCCCCTTCTCAGAACCGGGACGCAGATGATAGAATCTATCCTGAACCCTATTCGCTCCTCTAATTCCGGAGAAAAACGCGGGTCATTCCTTGCCTGGTTGGCAATTACCGGCACTTTATTCTGCGCCACCCAGCCTGCAATCCCCTGGCCTAATTTCAGGCGCAGCTCTTTTTTCTCCTCTTTACTCTCGCCTGAATAGAGGTAAAGGTTAAGCTCCTGAGCTTTTCTGTCATAAAGGGAGATAGAGCTGAATGAGGCTTCCATTGCTTTGGTGATCGACTTCAAGATTAAATCCAGAAGTTCCTTCAAATCCAGAGTCGAGTTCAGAAGCTTGGAGGTCTCCATGAAGACGCATCTTTCTGGATGATAGATTATTTTTTCTTCAATTTTTTCTTTTTCCATATCTTCCCTTTTTTGAGACTTCTTAATTGAATCGGAAACTCACAGCAATTAATTTAATACGATTTTATCTGTCAATCTATTTTTTGGGAAATCGATTTATAATAGTCATTCTGAGCCCGAAGGGCGAAGAATCTGTTAAATTTGAACTCCTTGTAGACTGTCAGGTTTGAGAACCTGACAGAACAAAAAAATCGTACTCCCATTAACTTCTTGATTGACAATTAAACAATTTCTGAATTTATTAAAGGTGACCAATACACTCTAAAAAAGGGTTATGCCGGGTAAAACAATTTTACAGTCCGAACTCACCCTATATCCCTCTCTTAAAAAGAGAGGGACTTACATCCCCCTTCTCTTGGTAAGTCGGAGAAGGGGCCAGGGGATGAGTTCGATAACTGAGCCTAATACGTTATGATTGGCAAAACCATTTCACAGTCCGAACTCACCCTGAATCCCTCTCTTGCAAAGAGAGGGACTAATGTCCCCCTTCTCTTAGTAAGTCGAAGAAGGGGCCAGGGGATGAGTTCGATAACTGAGCCTAATAGGTTATGATCGGCAAAACAATTTCGCATTACAAGATTTTAGAAAAGCTGGGTGAAGGTGGAATGGGTGTGGTCTATAAAGCCCAGGATACCAAGCTGGATAGAATTGTAGCTTTAAAGTTTCTGCCCAAGCATCTCTTATGCGAT
>JALHSU010000187.1 GCA_022865345.1 Candidatus Zixiibacteriota bacterium | reverse complement strand
AGTAATCCGCTGGTGTAACCGAGTTTGATTAATGCCAGCTCAAAGAACACCCATAAGCCGGACACGATTACAGGATTAAATCCAAAGAACTGTTTTGCAATTCCTACTCCCCAGCCCCACAGGGCAAAAAGGAGCGTTCCGCATAAAATCTTAAAGATTGTCGAGATCGGAGCTAAGAAAAAGGCGTCCAAGCTCCAGAAAGTAAAGAAAGTTAGACCGAGCAGAAAGCCCAAACGAAAAGCCTCTTTAGCAGAAGCCCGGTTGACTTTCCACAAGAAAGGGAAAAGGGCAATAAAGGAGAAATACCAGTAGCTGGGGAATAGATTGGCTACCAATAAAAAAAGGGCACTCGTGCCTGAATATAGGAAATCCTCTGCTACACCGGAGAAGAACCTACTCGGAGATAAGAAGCCACAAGAGTAGCCATTCCCTTTGACACTTTTTGTCCGTGCCAACTCCATATTACTCTTTCTCCCAGAATTCTCTAAGGTAGATAGTCTAAGCAGAAGAGAGTGATGCCCTTAGAAAAAAGGGCAAATATATCTATTTAGTTACAGAGACATTTTACATTTTATTGAAGAGTTTGTCAAGAAAAATTATTGTTTTTTTCGTATATTTTTGAGTGGATACTTGCCTCAGTCTAATGAGAACCTGTTCGTGAGAAGGTATGAGTGGGCAAATAGTTTAGATTGACCTGGCTAAGCGATTGGTAGTCAAAGGGTTAAAAAAAATAGTGGGTTCTAAAATTTTTACTTGACAGGAGTGGTAAGTTATTATATTATAGTTGTTTAAAAAAAATATGATAACACAAAATACAACATTTAACGGGAGAATTGAAAGGGGGTTAGAAATGAGATGACCGTTGTCAAAATCCGAGAGGATGAGAGTTTCGAGAAAGCCCTGCGGCGTTTTACGAAATCCTGCGAAAGGTCCGGTATCTTAGCCGATATCAGAAAACATCAGCATTTCGAGAAACCGTCTGAAAAACGGAAAAGAAAAATGGCTGCTGCCCGGAGAAAAAGCCGTCGCAGATTTTACGAAGAATCATTCTAAACCCAATAATGAGTCTCAAGGAAAGAATCGATCAGGATATGAGAATGGCGCAGAAGTCGGGTGAGAAATTGAAGTTGAGTCTCACCCGTCTTCTTAAATCTGACATCCGCTACAAGGAGATCGATAAAGGTAAAGAGCTTTCAGACGAGGAAGTGCTCGAAGTTCTAACCTCCGCCGCAAAAAAACACCGGGATTCGATCGAGCAGTTTAGAAAAGGCGGGCGGGAGGATTTAGTTAAACAAGAAGAAGATGAGCTGAAGCTGATTTTGGGTTATATGCCTGAACAACTCAACGCCGAGGAGTTAGGGAAATTAGTCGAGGAGGCTATAACCGAGGTCGGCGCAGAGGGCGAAAAAGACATGGGCAAGGTGATGAAGGTTCTGATGCCCAAAGTAAAGGGTAAAGCCGATGGTAAGGCAGTCAGCCTTTTAGTTTCCTCCAGGCTCAAATCTGCTCAAAGAGAATCTACCCCGGATGATCCTTCATAGTGAAGGGCTTTCTTGATGTCTGAGACTGACTGAAACGTCATTCTTTAATTAGTGAAGAATGGCGTTTTTCTTTTTGAAGAAAATTAGTATATTAATCAAAGAAAACAAGTTGCGTAGGCGGGGCTCCAAGCCCCGCAAAATGAACTTGTAGTCCGAATAAACGTAGCGCGACCCTTTCAGGGTCGCAAGAAACGTAGCGTTGCCACTCCCGTGGCAACGGGGATCACGTCAGGAGTGTGGATCGGCAAATTTCCTCTCCCCTCGTGAAAGAGGGTTAGGTAGAGGCGTAGAATAACCGTCCTCACGGGAGTGAGGACGCTACAATAGGAGGAATCAAATGGAACAAAGAAGATTGATTGATTTAAGGAGCGATACTGTTACCCGCCCCTCTAAGGAAATGCGAAAAGCCATTGCCGAGGCTGAGGTGGGGGATGACGTTTTCGGGGATGACCCGACTGTCATAAAATTGGAAGAGATGGTGGCTTTCCTTTTGGGAAAGCAGAAAGCGCTTTTCGTCCCTTCCGGGACTATGGGCAACCAGGTCTGCTTAAGGTCTTTGACCAGTCCGGGGGATGAGGTCATCCTTGAGGTAAACTCGCACATTTACAACTATGAAGTCGGTGCGCCTGCGGCTTTGTCCGGGCTTCAGCTTCATCCCATAAAGGGTGAAAGAGGGATTATGAAGGCTGAGCAGATTCTGGAAGAGATCAGGCCTGATAACATTCATCATCCGCCGACTGCACTCATAGTCATCGAAAATACTCATAACCGGGCAGGAGGAACGATTTACTCTCTTGAGGTAATCCAGAAAATCAATGAGGTGGCACGAAAGTGTAGCGTGAAGATGCATCTGGATGGTGCCAGGCTGTGGAACGCTTCTGTTGCCACCGGGATTCCCCTGAATATGTATGCCAGCTATTTCGATTCGGTTTCCGTGTGCTTATCAAAGGGCTTAGGAGCGCCAATTGGCTCAGTTGTTGCAGGGAGCACAGAGTTTATCAAAAAAGCACGCAAGAACAGAAAGATGTTCGGAGGGGGGATGAGGCAGGTGGGGATTATTGCAGCGGCAGGTATATATGCGATTGAGCATAATATTAATCGTCTGGCAGAAGACCATAAGAATGCCCGGCTTTTGGCTGAGGGGTTATCGAAGATAAAAGAGATTTATATCGATATGGAGACTGTGCAGACTAATATGGTTATTTTAGAGATTAAGGAAGAAGGGAAGGATGCAGAGTGGTTGGTGGAAAGACTAAAGGAAAACGGGATTCTTAGTATTCCTTTCGGGAAAAGAAAAATGAGGCTGGTGACGCATCTGGATGTGAACACGGAGGATATTCATCAGACGATTGAGGTTTTTAAAAGGGTGTTTGAGGGATAGACTTCCGCTATTTTTTTCCGACAACCCACAGCTGTTATGTTGGGTGAATTAAAGGGATTGTAGGATATGAGTTATGTATTCTTTAAAAAAGGTATCGAGAGGTGTTGCTATTGGTGTTATGAAAATGATAAAGCAAAGCTCACCAAGGACCACTTGCCACCCGATTGCATTTTTCCTAAACGAGATAGAATTGGCTTGCAACTTATAACCGCTCCAATTTGTAATAGATGTAAAGCTATACACCATACGAGTGATGACGACAACAACTTTTTGCGGCACATGCACTTTTGGGCATCACTCGGTTCATTAAGCCGTGACACCCATCTGAAACTTCAGGAGTTAGTAGAATATAGTTCTTTGGCTGAAGATCGAGGAATTGTCCAAGCGGAATACCTTGATGTCGAGTTATCCAGTGGACAAGTTGTCAGGTACCCTGTACTGAAAGGAGGCAGTGGGCCTATAGCGAGAGTTCTAGACAGTATTGCTAGGGCATTTTACTATCGGATGAGAGGGGAGATCATTCCGGAAAATGTATCGCCTAGCTTTGTATTTAAACCTCAAAAGAGCTTTAATCCTCCGATGAACCTACTGCAGGGTATGAGGCCATGCGTTGTAAAAAAATCATGTTTTTGAATTTTCTCCGGTGCTCTTTCAAGAAGAAGAATTCAGATATCTTTCTTGGGAGTTTAAGTTCTATAGCCTTCCTCCCTTGCCGATTTATTACTATTACGATTTATAATCATAATATTTTCTTCACATGAAATTCTTGTATTGACCGTAGGGGCGACCCGGCGGGTCGCCCCTATCCATTTCCAGCACGCCTCATAGAAAATCATCCTTGACTTTTTTAAGTTTGGCAGTATGATAATATCCACTGGCTTCTTTCCTGAAATATTAAGACTTGTCAGCCGCTAACTTTTAGATAAGAGGAAAAAATGAAAACTAAACGTATAGTCCTTCTTGTCTTGCTCATAATATTTTTGCCCGGTCTTGTCAGAGCAACTACGGTAAGACTGTCCTATCCTCCAGAAGTAACTGCAGTTCTGGACTCTGCCGGGAGTAATCGCGGGGAGCTGGAAAAGGTTCTATCCTATTATTTTTCTGCAAAGGATTCCTTGAAACTCCAGGCGGCATTTTTCCTGATTGGCAATATGGAAGGGCACAGCTACGTGACTTACGTCCTTCAGGACACTAACAAAAAAGAGGTCAGCTTCAACGTTCTGGATTATCGGGATTATGACACCTTAAGAGCGGAATTTGATACTCTGGAGGCGCATCACGGTTCGCTTGATTTCGAAAAGAAGGAGATTATTTATGACTTAAAGACCATCACAGCCGATTTCCTGATCAAGCAGATCGATTACTCCTTTAAAGCCTGGCGTGAAAAACCCTGGGCTAAGAATTTATCTTTTGAACAGTTTTGTGAATATGTGCTGCCTTATCGGGGGAGCAATGAGCCTCTGGAGAACTGGCGTGAATTTTTCTGGGAGAAATACAAAGGGCTGGAAAAAAAGATGACAGACCCTTCTGATCCGGTTCAGGCGGCAAAACTGATCAATGATGACGTCAAGTCGTGGTTTACCTTTGACCCGCGCTATTATTATCATCCGACTGACCAGGAGCTTTCCGAGATGCTCAAGAACCATCTGGGAAGATGTGAGGATATGACCAATGTCACTATCTATGCTATGAGAGCGAATGGTCTGGCTGTTACTTCCGACTATACTCCTTTCTGGGCAAATGCCGGGAATAACCATGCGTGGAATGCAATAGTTACTCCGGATGGCAAAGCCATTCCT
>JALHSU010000186.1 GCA_022865345.1 Candidatus Zixiibacteriota bacterium | reverse complement strand
GTTTGAGATCAAAGTAATCCTATCCAGCTTTGACAATCTCCAGTTCATCTGGGGGTCAGATGAAAGCCCGGTCTCGATGGAATAAATATACTTGGAATATTCCCCAAAACATTCCTCTATCGAGTCAAAACCTGAATTTGCCCCGAAGATGGAAAACCAGGGAGTCCAGGCATGTGCAGGAATAATCAGGCACTCCTGTGAAGTCCCTAAAATAAGTCTTGCCAAATCTTTAGCTGAGAAAGTAAATACAGGTCTGCCATCTGCTTCCAGTTTCCCTAAATTCGCTAACTTCTTGTTGATCTTATCAACCACCTCAAAGGACGGGGCAAAGATGATATTATGAATTTTCCTTAGCCTGCCACCCTGGTGAAAGATATTGTTCAACTCTGCGGTAAGGATGAATTTAACCGAGTTTTTTTTACTCCTTAGTTGAAAAAGCCCATTCCCCAGAGGCTCTAACTTCTCTTTCAATTCAGAAAGATAAGTCGGATGGGTAAAATCCCCGGTTCCCAGAAGCGAGATACCCTTTATCTCCGCCCACTTGGATAGAGACTCAACCTCCATCTCCGGAGAGGTCGCCCGGCTGTATTTGGAATGAATGTGAAAATCTGCAATAAAACGCATTTTTTTATCGAAGAAAGAGTTATTTTTGAAAAATTATACTATAGAGCTTTACTTTTGTCAATCTAAATATAATTGGATTTAGTGTTCCAAATCCTACTCTGAGTATTCGTCTGCAATTTGCTTCATCTGAAAGAGTCTCGATTGAATTTTTCGTGAAGACTTTAGACAAGTTAGCTCAAGAGAAAGCAGATGGTGCTAAAATACTTACAGGTAGAAAGACAGAGGAGTTATTTTCTGTAAGGGTTTGACTTTATTGCAGCCTTTATGATTTCTTCCAATTCTTTTATTCGAATTGGTTTAGGATGAACTTTGAAAAAAATGCCTTCAGGTACCCTGAGTTTTACAGCACTGTAATATCCTGTCAGCATAACTATTGGTATATCTGGATATTCCTCTTTAATAATCTTACTCATTGTGATGCCATCAATCTTTGGGTGGTTACAGTCAGTAATCACAAGGTCTATTAACTCGCCCTTTTCGCGAACCACCTGTAACCCATCCTCTCCATCTTTTGCAGTGAGAACCTCATACTTTCCAATGGCACGAAGACTATCTAAAATCAAGCCTAAGATTTTCTCATCATCATCAATCAAAAGAATGCGCTTTTTATCCTGCAGGTTTTGCGTCTCGGTATCCTGTAGTAATTCCTGCAACTTTTTCGAGGTGAGCTCCCATATAATGATTGTATTATCTCCACTTCCTGAAGCAAGTAGTCTTCCATCAGGACTAAAGGCAACCGACTCCACCCATTTTAAGTGTCCCTTTAGGGTTACTAATCTCTGTTGTGTTTCCACCTCCCATAATTTTATCGTATTGTCTAGGCTTGCCGAAGCGAGCAATTTTGCGTCAGGACTGAAGGCAACAGAAAATATTATAGGTGCATCCTCCTTTAACGTATTTGTCTGGCTTTTTGTCTCTAAATCCCAAAGCCTTATCAACTCATCAAAGCCCGCTGACGCAAGTAATCTACCAGTAGGATTGAAAACGACTGACCTTACCTCACCAGTATGTCCAATAAAGGTGGCTAAGCACTTTCGTTCTTCCACAGACCACAGCTTGACCCTCTTATCAACACTTCCCGAGGCTATAAGTTCACCTTGAGGACTAAAGGCAACGGATTGTACAAGTTGGGAGTGTCCTCTTAATGTCATAATCTCTTTTCTTTTAACGACATCCCATAACTTTATAGTATTGTCTGAACTCCCCGATGCAAGCAGTCTACCATCAGGACTGAAGACAACAGATTCCACCCACTTTGAATGTCCCAAAAAAGTCGCTATCTCTTCTCCAGTCTCAACATCCCATATCTTTATTGTATTGTCCCAGCTTCCCGAGGCAAGCAGTTTTCCGTCAGGACTGAAAGACACTGATGCTACTGGGTCATTATGACCATATAGTGTTGCTATATCGTGTCTAGCTTCAATGTCCCATAATATTATTGTTTTGTCTGCACTCCCCGAAGCCAGCAAGTCTCCATCGGGGCTGAATACGACAGATTCCACAAGCGACTTATGTCTATCTAATAGAGCTATCTTTTTAGCTCCATAAGGCAATGTGGGTTTGCCAAGTTCTATAGTGCCGGGATCTGGACCTCTGGCTTTGTCGAACTTCATTGAGTCGTTGGTCTCGGCGACTCCTGGTACTTCGAGTTCCGCACCACAATTAGGACATTCAACTGTGTATTCATTCATACTAGAATCTGCACGTAATTGAGTGCCACATCTCCAACAATAGAAGGGTTTGCCCGACTCAGCGGAAGAAGATTGTATGCCACCGCTTTTTATCCGCGAATCTGGAGTTTTAAGCTCTGGGTGCATCTGTTCAATGGATTTTAGTTCCGCCTTCAGCAGATCATATTCAAAATCTGCAATTTCTGGAGCGTCTTCCACATAATATTTGTGTTGATGGTAACGTATGAGCTCTCGTAATTCTTCAAGTCTTTCTTTGATAGATTCGTCCTCTTTGTGACCTATTTCATTTGACGAACTTAGTTCGATATCCAACTTCTCGTTATTAGTTTTTGTCCGTAGTTTTGGGTCGATTGGTCCATAGGAAGACCGCTGACTCAAAGAACTTGACGCTTTTTTCTTAAGAAGTCTTACGGTCCAAAGCAAGAAGGATAAAAGACGACGAAATAGCCAGTAAACCGCCAGGATCACAAAGACGACGATTAAGATGAGCCACCATCCTCCACCGAAAAATAGAGCGATCAATCCAAGGATCACAGTACCGACCCACTTTAAGAGCCACCGAAACCAGACCTTGGACTTTGGGGGATGTAGATACTCTATTTTACCAGGGCTTTGAAGAAACGATTTAATCGTACGTATGCTAATCGCAAAATTAATGTTCTGGCCTTCAGCAATAGTCGCTGCTGTTATTCCAATGACTTTTCCATTCGTGTTCAGCAAGGGACCTCCACTGCTACCCGGCGAAATTGGCGCAGTTGTCTGAATAACTTCTATCTCATTTCCATATGAGCGAACAGCACTAATCAAGCCATCTGAAACAGTTTTCTCTAGGCCAAGTGGATTGCTGATTGCAACCACTCTCTCGCCAGGCCTAATCTCATACTCAAAATCAAATTCGAGAGGAATCTCCTCAGTTGCCCTAACTTGGATCAATGCAAGGTCAAGTTTTTCATCCCGACTAAGAATAGCGACATCATCGTAATAGTTGGATTCACTGAAGACCTCTGCAGAGTACGCGTCTTTCATAACATGAGCGTTGGTAATTATAATGCCTTTGTCAGCAATAAAAAAACCACTTCCTTGTCCCTTTTCTACTCCTGTTATGTCGTAAACGACAATTACAACAACACTAGGAGCGGTTTTTTCCACAATGTCAGCGATAGAGGCACTGCTCGAAGTACGAGCCAAAAGCAGAGAGCACGAAGCTACAATCGTGATGATAATAAAGTAGGTAAGAATACCTTTCGTGGTAAGCATAAAGTTCTCTATATGTCTGTTTGGATATATATTATTTTTTTACCTCTCATTTTTCGTAATTTGTTCTCTTGAAAAAATCTGCCAGAAAAAAAGCGCCTATGGACAAGGCTGGATTTCTATAAATAGCAAGCTGAGCAAACCAGGCCCGGAGAGGTTCTTTTAGCCAGAAAATTACTATAACTAAAAGGCGAAGAATAAGAATAAACCACTTTTGCACTTTCATATCAAAAAGAGCTTAAAAGTTTTAAAAAGTATAGCAATTAATTCTTTATTTGTCAACTTAAATAGCTCATAAATAATTGACAGCAAGTATGGGGGACAGAATCCGCCTGAGGTGGATTCTGTCCCTACAAAAAAATCACCCAAAGGATCACGACCTGCCGTGGTCCTACCGCATATAATTGAATTTGACATAACCCAGTTAGAAGGTTATTTTGGCTAATAAAACAAATCCTCAGGAGGTGTTTATGAAAAAATCAGTTTGGTTCATTCTCGTGGTTTTATTACTCATTTTTATCTCCACAAATTTTGCAGGTGAAAAAGAAGACCCATTTGAAAAGGCTCTAAAAGCAGTGGGTTTGACCAAGGAGACTCTGAAATTTGATTATTACGATATGTCCAATTTCGGAGGGGATGAATTTTTGCTGCCGCTTTTCACCTTATATCACCAGAACTTTTTCAAAATCCCTTATTACACCTCGAATTTCAAAAACTATTTAGCCTCAAATTCACGCTCCTTAAGAAATCTTATCGGGTTTGCCTCTTTGAGAATAGATGAAGGGGTGAGAAGAGGTCTTGTCGGAGACCCTCTGCAGGAGAATCTGAAGAAGATTAAAGGCAAGGATGCGCTTTATGAATCCATCGACTCCCTTTTTATTAAGATGGGCAAAAAACTCTCCTCCAGCGAAGCCAAAAAGTTGAAAAAGATGACTCAAGAAGTTCCAGGGGAGATCTCCCAACAGGTGGCTCTTTTAATTTATGCCTCCTTAGATGCTTTGAAATGGAGAAATTTAGCTTTCGAGAAGGCGGAGAAAAAATTTGATATGGAGAAGCTCTTTGACCAATCCACCAGGCTTTTAAGCTCAGATGAGGACCTATCAACCCCGGAGTTTTACGATTTTCTGCACTACGTTGATTATAAATACCTTTATACCGGAGCTGAGGATTTAGCCGGGGCAGTTGACTTCGTAAAAGACAGTCTCTATAATTTTACGACAGACAAGAAATTTAATTTCTCTTACAATACCCCTCTGGGCAAGATAATAATCTCAAATGGCACAGATGATAATTATCCTGAGGCAGACTATTTCATAATCATAGACTTGAGCGGGGATGATTCCTATGAAAGCGGGGGCGCAAACCGGTCTTATTCTTATCCCATTTCGATTTTGATAGATAAATCAGGTAATGATAAATACCTTTCAACCAATAAGACCAAACCTTCCTTCGGAGCAGGTGCCTTCGGCTACGGATTCTTAGTGGATATGAAGGGGAAAGATGAATATCAGGCAGTTAATCTCTCTCAGGGGGCTGGATGTTTTGGAGTAGGAGTCTTAGTGGATTATGAAGGGGATGAGACTTATGATTCTTATACCTCTTCCCAGGGTTCTGGACAATTCGGTATTGGAATATTGTCAGATTTGGAAGGAAATGATACTTACAACACATTTCTCTGTTCTCAGGGTTTTGGATACACCAAAGGTATCGGGACTTTGATTGACTCTAAAGGAAATGATCAATATAACTCTAATGATACCCAGATAGATTTTCCGTCTGCTCAGACCAAAGAGCATAATGATTCTATGGCTCAGGGAGTAGGTTTTGGTAGAAGAGCAGATTTTGTAGATGGTCATTCCTGGGCAGGAGGTATAGGAATGCTGATAGATATGGAGGGAGATGACCGGTATTCTGCCGGGCTTTTTGCCCAGGGGTGCGCTTACTGGTATGCTCTGGGAATTTTGTGGGATGAAAAAGGGAATGATAGTTATAACGGAGTCTGGTATGTCCAGGGAAGCGGCGCGCATTTCGGCTGCGGGGTTTTGTATGATGCGGGTGGGAATGACCACTATAAGGCAAGCATGAATATGGCAATCGGAGCAGGGCACGATTTCACCTTAGGG
>JALHSU010000185.1 GCA_022865345.1 Candidatus Zixiibacteriota bacterium | reverse complement strand
GGAAAAAAGAATGATCCAGAAGTAAATAAGCTTCATTTTCATCTTAGTTCACTCAGAGGTAGGTCGGGCTGTCCAGCCAGAGGCGGGACTGCCCGACAATCTTTCCAAATGTAGCATCCTCACTCCTGTGAGGACGCTCTGTTTTGCCAAGGGGACCGTCAACTTCAATCCGTTGCCACTGGAGTGGCAACGCTACGGTAATCCTGTGTCGGGTAGCTCACGCGACCCGACCTACCTTCCTTCATCTCAGTTCACGCATGGCGGAGGTCCGCCTTTGAACAGATAGTTTACCAGATAGACTATATCCGCCAGATTGACTTTCCCGTCATAGTTGGCATCGCCAGAATGCAAAGGAGCAGGCGCAGGTCCATGCTTGAAAAGATAGCTGACCAGATAGACGATATCTCCTATGGCGACCTTGCCATCCGCATTTGCATCCCCCCGGACGAAGTTAAGACCCACTGCTACCCTTATCCTGCTGCTCCAGGGACTTTCCTGGCCCTGAGCATCTTTTGCCTTTAGCTTGTAATAATAGACTCCGGAACATCCCTTTTTGACCGGATAGCTTTTCTTAGATATGGTATCAGCCAAAAGCGTGGATTTCTGAAATTGAGCCACCGGGTAGATATCATCCGCCCAGAATCCGGAATCAGCCAGTGATTCATCTGTCTTGTAATTAAACCTTAGAAGGATATCCTTTCCTCCGAACTGGCTCAAATCGAAAATCCCCTTTATCCAGCCAGCAGAACTCCCGGTTATCCCGTTTCCGAAATTCAGGCCGTTAGGATTGTCGTTTGTGGTGATGTTGCCGGGAATAGAATTAAAACTGCTTCCATCTTCTGAGGCTTCCAGGTAAAGGTAATCATACCCCGTTTCGATTTTATAATAACACCAGAAGGCCAAAGTGTCATTTGGTCGCACCGAAATGAAATCCGAGGTGGTCAGATAATTGTCCAAACTATTTCCAGAGCCAGAGAAAAAGGAATGCGTGGGCGAATAGCTTTTGCTGGTGCTGAGGGTAAATCCGATTGTGTCCCAGCCCGAAGAACCACTCTCCCCATCGAATTTCTTTACAACCAGATTCTCAAGCTCCATCAGAGAATAACTCAGCGGGGGGTTAAACGTGTCGGGATCCGCCCAGGTCAAGGTGAAGCTATCAGTAGAGACACTGTCTATTTGCGATAGAATCGGAGCAGAAGGCGCCAGTAGAACGTAAGGGTTGCCGGCTAAAGATGCGATGAAAAGATTCGGCTGCAGTTGCTGTTCACACAAAGTGCTGATCCTGGAAGGGTCAGGCCAGAAGCCATCGAACTGGTCCCCTACCTCAGGGGTAAAGGCGAAGATCTTTTTCTTCACGGTTTGCTCACCGTACATCCAGTCATCTGAGTCTCCATTGGTGAGATAGAGTACTTCCCAGGCTGTGCCGGTTGTGAATCCATTCAAGACACCAACGCTGTCTGCTATCGATTTGAAAACTGGTTGATCCGGAGTGTAGATATTATCATACCCCCAGGGGTATAGAAAATCGTTTCCGTAAGAATGATAATTCATTGCCAGGATAAATTTAGATGAATCGACAAATGCTCGTATGACCTGGGTCTCCGGCTCAGAAAAAGCAGCAGCTCCGCGGTAGGTCTCAGACCCAGGACTCGGTGAGGAGCCGTAGTTATCAAAACCCCATTTATACCCAAAGTTACGGTTTAAGTCTACACCGTAACTGCCTCCTGTATTGAGTCTTTTGTTTTTTCTCCACATTCCACCCCCCTGGGGGCTGTTCAGCCGATTGAACTCGTATCCATCCGGATTTATTATGGGAACAAACCATAATTCCCTGTTATTAACCAGATAGGTGACTGTGGAATCGGAGCCATAATTCTGACATAAGTATCGCATAAAATAAAGCAGTATTTCAATTCCGATAGGTTCCCTGGCATGGGTCAAAGCAGTATATAAAACCTCTGGCTCATTTTCATTCACCCCTGGATTATCAGAGATTTTCATCCCCCAGATGGCTCTTCCCTCTAAGGAATATCCGAGGATGATCTTAGACGTGGTTATACCTGGATACTGGTTATGAATTGAATCCAGGGCAGCCCCGGTCTCTGAATAGGTATGAAAACCACCCATACTGAGCGCTTTCTGCATTCTTTTCTGATAAAACGATGTTAAATCATCGATTGTCACTTCTACCTGATAACCTGAAGCTTTGAGTTTCTCTACTTCAGCCGAGTCTGAGATTATGTCCAGATATTTACCATATTCCAGATAAGCCCTGTCCAAATCCAGGCTTAAGACCTTCCTCATCTCCGATTTGTCTTTAAAGTATACCCGGGCTTGCAAGGGTTTATCTGCATAAGTTGATGAATAAAAGCTGAGACAGAAGAAGAGCACAAGATAAAGTCCGAAAAATTTCTTCATAATTGCTCCCTAAAAAAAATGTAAATAGATTAACCAAAAATCAAACTTATTCCTGAAATCAATTTAAATCAACTCCTCCCTTTGTCAAGAGAAATGAGAAACGTTTTTCATTCTCCTTCTTTGCAGTTAAGAAGTAAAATCACTTGTGCCTTTAAAAGCAGAATAACAAAAATATATACGAAAACCTCAAAAAAGTCTTTTTTGCCTTGACAATTATGAAGAAAAGGTTATACTAAAAAAGGAGTTGTCTCCTTATGCTTTTTTGAAAAATACAAGGTCAAAGTAGTAAGAAAATCAGTTTGTTCCTCGTTGTAAGTCTTTGTCTGATTTAAAATTTTAAAGATGGAGGTTTTATGTCAAGGAGGTTTTTGGTTTTTTTAGTCCCTCTGCTGGTCCTCTTTTTTGCCCCAGCAGCTTTTTCACAGGATCCTGGTAATCCCGACACCGTCAGGGTCGAGCAGAAGCTAACCGCAGGTCCCAGCCAGCAAATCACTGTCCAAGTTTATGTTATAAATGACGCAACTCTGGGAGGGTTTGTTATTCCATTATCTTTTTATAATTCGGACAATCTGGACGTGAAATGTGATTCCATTCACTGGTCTACAAGATTCACCAGTAACCTAGCCACTATGTATGCCGGTAGTCCTGGATATGAGAACTATGTGGATACAGTAAATCACAAGGTTAATATATGGGCTGTGTGGTATGGCACACCTCTTGCCACGGGAAATGGCCTTATATGCACCATATATTTCTCCACCGGTTCTACCTGGAAATCTGATATTGGAATAATAATCGATACCACTTTAGTCCCTCCGACCAATCAACTGGAATTTACTGATGCCGCTACCGCAAACGCATTTTTGCCTAAATATTCACCCGGATGTCTGGGCGCAGCTCTTCAGGTCTTATCTCCGAACGGGGGCGAGGTCTGGTACGTGGGCGAGAGTCATAATATACTCTGGAGGTCAGTCGGATTTTCAGGAAACGTTAAGCTTGAATTATCTACTAATTCCGGAACCTCCTGGTCGACCATCATAGCCAGCACTGGAAATACTGGGACATATCCCTGGACTATCCCGAATAACCCATCTGCCAATAACCGGGTGAGAGTCTCTGATGCAGCAGATGCCTCCCCAAAAGATGCCAGCAATGCCAACTTTTCGATACCGGATTTCACGATAGGAGGAACTCCTTCCTCCAGGGTAATAGATGTGGGAGCTTCTACCAGCTATACAGTGAATTTGGGTTATTTATACGGTTTTGCCCACCCTCTTACCTTATCCGTATCCGGACTTCCTTCAGGAGCAAGTGCAAGCTTTACACCGAACCCGGTAAATCCCCCGACCACTTCTTCGACGATGAATGTTAACACGACTGGCTCCACACCTGCTGGAACTTATACACTGACTATACAGGGTGTAGGAAGTCAGACTCACACCACTAATGTAACCCTTGTGGTCAATGCTGCCCCCTCGGCTTTTAATCTCTCTTCACCCGCAAATGGCTCCACTGTTTCTACCTTGACCCCAACCCTCACCTGGCAGCAAGCAACTGACCCTGACCCTCTGGATACTGTCAAGTATATTCTTTACTATACCCGTAAGAGCGATTTCAGTGCTTTTGATTCCATCCCCAGTATCAGCACCACTTCCCGAATTCTACCGACTCTGCAGGACGATACTGTATATTATTGGAAGGTTAGAGCAGTGGACAAATGGGGCAAATCAACCTGGAGTACCGGCACCTGGAATTTCCGGGTCTATTATCCGCAGCAACCTGCAACTTTCAGCTTGGTCTCCCCTACAGACAGGGATACCAGCTGGCAGCTTTCAGATACCTTAATCTGGAGAAAAACATCGGACCCTGATCCAGGTGATTCTATTTTGTATGACCTTTATATAGATTCCCGATCAGGTTTTCCCCAGCCAGTCATTATATCGAATCTGAAAGATACCACTTACGTTTTCACCGGCAGCGATGATAGCACCTATTACTGGAAAGTCCTGGCTAAAGATATCAATACCGCTGGCAGGTGGAGCACCCAGACTACCTGGCGGTTTTATATATATGTGCCACAAGCACCCAATCCTTTTGCCCTGTTAACCCCGGAAGATGAGGACACCGTAATTCTGCATCCGAAGATGGTTTGGCACAAGGCAACTGACCCTGATCCAGGGGATCAGCTGAAATATAGAGTTTACTGGTCACTTGACTCACTGGTTTATGTAGATTCAGCCACAACCGCTACAGTTAATGATACTTCTTATACTTTACCCGGGCTGATTAATGATACCGTCTATTATTGGAAAGTGAGGGTTATCGATAGATTCAACCTGACTGCCTGGAGCACTGAACCTTATCGAAGTTTCCGGGCTTTGAATGTTGCCCCTGCTTCATTCACCCTGATATCTCCATCCAATGCGGGAACTGTATCAGTTTTGACTCCGACTTTGAGATGGCACAAGCCTTATGACCCTGATCCGTCAGACCCGATTTCTTATATAGTCTATTATTCTCGGGACAACACTTTCGCAACGTATGACTCTACTTTAGCCACTGATACTTCCAAGGTCTTGCCGATTTTGTATGATGATTCCACCTATTACTGGAAAGTCAAAGCGAAAGACAGCTATGGTGCGACAAGCTGGAGCTTAGACCCGTATTGGAGTTTCCACGTTTATTATCCTCAACAACCGAATGCTTTCACCCTGGTCTTACCGCTCAACAACTCTACTTCAGCTGATTCTAACATAACTTTCTTCTGGCGATCTACTACTGACCCTGACCCGGGTGATTCGATTCTTTATGACTTTTATTATGATGACAACTCAGGATTCACTCATCCTACTATAATCTCAAACCTGAAAGACACTTCCAGAACAGTTACCTTGAGAGATGATAAGTCTTATTACTGGAAAGTTCTGGCAAAAGATATTAATACTGCAGGCAGATGGTCAACTGACGTCTTCAGGGTAAATACTTACGTGCCCCAGGCGCCCAGGGCTTTCAGCCTGCGTAAGCCGACCGATGGAGATACTCTTTCAAGTCTTAACGCTGACCTTTTCTGGCAGAAAACGACTGACCCTGATCCAGGGGATGTCATTAAATATGACCTGTATTATGACACCTCTCAAACATTCACCGCACCGGTAATAATACTGAATCTTAACGACACGGCTTATTCCACGCCCCAGCTTGAGCCCGGCGCTTTCTTCTGGTGGAAGGTCAAGGCAAAGGACAACAATACCGCAGGAACCTGGTCCACCCAGACCTACAAATTCTTCGTGCCGTCCTGTGTGCCGGGTAACATTAATGGTGATTCCCAGGTCAACGTCACAGACGTAATCCACTTGATTAACTACTTATTCAAAGGTGGACCTCCTCCCCAACCGATTTCAGCCTGCGGAGATGTCCAGTGTGACGGGAACGTTAATGTCACTGACGCCATTTTCATGATCAATTATCTTTTCAAAGGCGGTCCGCCTCCGGGCTGTTAAATAAATAGAAAGGGCCCTATAAGCCCCGCTCTTTTTAAAAGAGCGGGGCTTTTTTTAAGGATACGCTTTAGGTGGAACAGACGTCTCGTCTGTTCCAAGTTGAGAGGGCGAGGAAACCTCGTCCCTACCGATAAAAAGGGGCACGTGCACAGGCCTGTCCCTACCTTCCCTTGACCCCTCGACTCCTTGAATCCCCGAACCCTTTTTTTTCTTTGCACTTGACACCCAAGGAAAATTGGTTAAATTGCAGTCTGAATTATTTTTCTTCGAGGAGATTTTCTATGATGGAAAAAAATCGAAATCCTGTAAGCCGCAGGAGCTTTTTAAAAGGGGGAGTAGCCTTGCTAACCGCGCCTTTATGGCTTAATAGCGCATTTGGGTTCACGGAGGAGACCAAAGATATGCTGGAACAAGCCCTATCAGATGAGGAATTAAAGAAGCTGCTTGAAACAGCTTTATCCAGAGGGGGTGACTTTGCAGAGATCTACCTTCAGCATCTTATCCGCACTGAGATCCAATTGGATGAGGATAAGATCAAATCGTTCAACTTTGGCATAATCCAGGGTGGGGGTATCCGGGTAATTTCAGGAGAAAAAACCGGGTATGCCTTCTCAGACGATCTAAGCTTTCCTATGTTAAAAGAGGCAGCAGATGTGGCATCTTTCATAGCCAGCTCATCCAATATCCAGAAACCTGCGAACCTTTCGGCTCAGAAAATCAAACCATATTTCGTGCTCAATTCACCGATAGCTTTAGCCTCTGAATCAAAAAAAATAGACCTTTTGAAAAGGGCAAACCAGGCTGCCAGAGATTATGATAAGAGAATAGCGCAGGTCAGGGTAGATTATATGGACGAAGCCAAGAAGATTATGATAGTTAACTCTGACGGACTGAAAACTAAAGATGACCAGTTTATCACCAGATTAGCTGCTTATCCTTTAGCCTTGGAGGGAAGCAAAAGATTTGAAGGTTATGCCACTTTAGGTGGAAGAGTCGACCTGGACTATTTTAAAGAAAGTACACCTGAGATCGCAGGTAAAGAAGCTGCCAGGCAGGCAACCGTAATGCTTGGGGCAGAAGATGCTCCGGCAGGTTTAAATCCAGTAGTGGTTGCTGCAGGCTGGGGAGGGGTCTTGATTCACGAGGCGTTTGGACATTCCCTGGAAGGGGACGTCATCCGAAAGAAAACCTCTCTGATGGCAGATAAACTCGGGACAAAAGTCGCCTCTGATGTGGTCAACGTGGTGGATGATGCGACTATTCCTTATGGACGCGGCTCTTTTAACATAGACGACGAAGGAACTCCGGGCCAGAGAAAGGTTCTGGTGAAGGACGGGATATTGCAGGAGTATATGTATGACCTTCTGAATGCCAAGCTGATGAAAACCAAATCAACTGGAAACGGAAGAAGAAATTCATATCGGGAATATCCCATTCCCCGGATGACCAATATTTTCATTGACCAGGGTAAGACCGACCCTCAGGATATAATCAAATCAGTTAAAAAAGGAGTTTATGCCAAGGAGATGGGAGGCGGCTCAGTTGATACCACTTCTGGAAACTTCAACTTCCTGGTCAGAGAAGCTTACCTGATCGAGGATGGAAAGATAACCAGACCAATAAAAGGTGCGGTTTTAATAGGAAACGGACCAGAGGCGATTCAGAAAATTGAGATGGTGGGAAACGACCTGTATGTCTGCCAGACCACCGGCACTTGCGGAAAAGATGGTCAATGGGTTTATGCCGGGGTAGGCCAGCCCACGATCAAGTTCTCTGAAATAACCGTAGGAGGAACCGCTTTTAAGCCAACAGTGATATAGGAGAAAACATAAAGGTACTGACTGTTCAAACTGACTTTTAGTCAGGTTCAAACGGACTTCAGTCCTGTTTTCTTCATCGACGCCACTAAAGTAGCTGGGAAATGCTTGGAAGCAGGAAAGGAGAAAAAATGGAATATAAAGAGATTCTCGCAGAGATAATCAAAAAATCACTCAAAGCCGGGGCTGAGCAGGCAGAAGCTTATTTAGAGGAAAACAAGGAGCTTTTGATCCGGGTTAGAAAAGGTGAAATCGAGATTTTGAAAGAAGCTCAATCCAAGGGATTAGGAATCAGGCTTTTCGCAAAGAAAAAATTAGGGTTTACCTATACTTCGGATTTCAGCTTGAACGTATTAGATGAGTTAGTCAAAAAGACCGTTTTCTTAGCAAGGAACTCAAGTGCGGACGATTTCAACGGTCTGCCTGAAAAGATTGAGTCCTCTCCTGAAACTACGGATTTAAGAATCTATGACAGCCAGTTGAAGAATTTCCCCACGCAGATGAAGATAGATTTGGCAAAAAGAGCGGAAGATGCTTCCTTTGCTGCGGATAAGAAAATTACTAATTCCGACGGTGCAGAATACCGCGATCATGAAACGCGGGTCTACCTGGCTAACTCCTCTGGAGCGGATTTGAGTTTTCAAAGGACTTATATAAGTCTCTCCTGCTCACCGATAGCGGAAAAAGATGGGGAGAAAAGGTCTAACTACTTCTGGGATGCCAAATCCCTGTTAGAAGAGCTGGAGCCCCCGGAGAAAATAGGCAGGACTGCCACAGAAAGAACCATCAGGATGCTCGGCTCAAAGAAGATCGACACTCAAAAGGTGCCGATTATCTTTGACCCGTTTACTTCGTCCGGATTCCTGGCCGGGCTTTCCTATGGAGTAAACGGAGATTTGGCTTCAAAGAACTCGACTTTTCTGGCGAGAAGGCTTGATCAAAAAGTCGGCTCCGAGCTTCTAAATGTCTGGGACGATGGTTCCCTGCCCAAGGGTTTAGGTTCTCGTCCTTTTGACGGAGAAGGGACTCCTACCCAGAGGAAAAAGGTATTTGATAATGGAGTTTTGAAAACTTTTTTGCATAACAGTTATTCAGCCAGGAAAATGAAAACCATCTCAACCGGAAATGCCTCGCGCGGTTATGATTCGATCCCCAGAATTTCGGCTTTGAATTTCTATCTTGAAAACGGACAGACTGACCCTGCGGAGATAATTCGCAGTGTCAAAAAAGGTTTTTATGTGACCGACTTGGCCGGCTTCGGGATGAACATCGTTAGCGGGGACTACTCTCAAATGGCTGAAGGATTGTGGATTGAAGACGGCGTGCTCACCTTCCCGGTATCCCAGGTCACCATAGCCGGGACGATTCTGGAGATGTTGAACGGAATAGAGCTGGTGGGTAACGACCTGACCTTCAGGGGCAGTATCTCCGCTCCTACTTTGAAGTTCTCCGAGATGGTCGTCAGCGGAAAATAAACAGAAGATATTTAATGCTTGTAGGGGCACAGTCCCGCCGCTGGCGGGATGCCCCTACCCATGTTTACGCTATCTGTTGGTCTCCAGACCAACAGAGTAAGTGTATTTGGGCTTACCATCCCGTTAAATAACTCAGTTGACCTTTAGTCCCGTCGGGTCAGGGGACCCGACGGCCACATCCAGAATAATTTTTTCGTAGTTAGGATGCGTAGGGGCGACCCTCGTGGCCGCCCGCAGACCCAGGTTGAGGGCAACGTGGGTCTACTGTTTTTATAGATTTTGTGGTATCTTATAGTAACAATGCAGTTTACTCCTTCACCTCTAAGAAGCAAAAGATAGCTTGACTTTCAGGACTAAATAGATAAAATGTAGGAAACAAGAGCTTTTAAAGTAGCTGGGCTACAGGAATGTTTGTTTTAAGATTGTCTATTGCCGTTCAGCCCTGCAAATTGGAGGGTTAGGAGATGGCTGGAATCATACTAGGACTTATCGGAATCGTTTTAGGATTGGTTGGAATCTTTGTTACTATCATCGTTCCTTTAATAGGATACTTTTATCATAAGAGTAAAAAATTTAAAGCATTATATCATGTTATCTGGAAGAAATCCTCTTCTTTGAAGCCCGACGAGGTGTTAGGGGAGCGCCCTTACAAAGAATATTATTATTTGAGACCGGAAGATGAACTAATCGGTAAATGTTTAAAAAACAAAAGCAATGTTTTAATAATTGGTTCTCCTCTAAGTGGTAAAACCAGAGCAGCTTATCAAGCTTTAATCAGCCTGAACAAACGTTGTAATGTCCTGATACCAAGATGTGACAACATAAATCTGGAGACTTTCATATTCCCTAAAAATTTCAGGTTCTGGAGGCATCGCATTATCCTGATCGATGATCTGCACAGGTTTGTGGAACAACAAAACTTTGAGCATCTATTCAAAGTGGCAAAAGACAACTCTGCCATTATCGTTTCCACCTGTCGAGGAGAAATAGAGTATCAAAAAGTAAAAAATAAAATGGCAGAGAAAGGAATGGACTTAGAAAAAATATTTTGCGAAGTCATAGAACTGAAAAGAATATCTGAAGACGAAGGGAAAAAAATCGCTGGTCGAGTGGAGATAAAATGGGACGAAGTAAAATTTGACGGAACTGTAGGCTCAATTTTTATGCGTTTACTGGAAATGGAGAAAAGGTTTGATGAGTGCGATAATTTCGAAAAGACCATTCTGCGGGGTCTTAGAGATCTTTACCTTTGTGGAATTTTTGAAGAAAGACAAGTCTTCCCTTTGGAATGGATAAAAATTGTTGCTAAAAAAGAGGAATTAGAGGGAAAAGATTTTGAATGGACCGGCTGGCTGGAGAAATTGAAATCTAAAGAGTTCATAATCCTGGAGAAAGATAAAGTTCGGGCTGAAGAGGTCTATCTGGAATATATAGTCAAACCTAAAGAAAAACAACCGGCTTTGGAGCTTTTTAGAGAGACCTACTCTGCTTTCTCGGGAGTGCCTGCGGCATTGTTCGCGCTCGGAAACAGGGCTTGTGACCTTGGTGACATCAGGTTAGAAAAAGCAGAGTATCTGAAAATAGCAATCAAAGCCTATGAGGAAGCTCTTAAAGTCTATACTCTTGAACGCTTCCCTATGCAATATGCCGTGACCCAGAACAATCTCGGGAATGCATACGGAACCCTATCAGAGATTGACGCTAAAGCGGATAACTGCACAAAGGCAATCAAAGCCTTTGAGGAAGCTCTTAAAGTCTATACTCTTGAACGCTTCCCTATGGATTATGCCATGACCCAGAACAATCTCGGGAATGCATACAGAATCCTGGCAGAGGTTGAGGCTAAGGCTGAAAGCTGTAAAAAGGCAATCAAAGCCTGTGAGGAAGCTCTTAATGTCTATACTTTTGAACGCTTCTCAATGGATTATGCCATGACCCAGAACAATCTCGGGAATGCATACAGAACCCTGGCAGAGGTTGAGGCTAAGGC
>JALHSU010000184.1 GCA_022865345.1 Candidatus Zixiibacteriota bacterium | reverse complement strand
GTTTGAGATCAAAGTAATCCTATCCAGCTTTGACAATCTCCAGTTCATCTGGGGGTCAGATGAAAGCCCGGTCTCGATGGAATAAATATACTTGGAATATTCCCCAAAACATTCCTCTATCGAGTCAAAACCTGAATTTGCTCCGAAGATGGAAAACCAGGGAGTCCAGGCATGTGCAGGGATAATCAGGCATTCCTGAGAAATCCCCAGGATAAGTCTTGCCAAATCCTTTGCTGGGAAAGTAAATACCGGCCTGCCATCTGCTTCCAGTTTCCCTAAATTCGCCAACTTCTTGTTGATTTTATCAACTACCTCGAAGGATGGAGCAAAGATTATATTATGGATTTTACTTAACCTGCCTCCCTGGTGATAGATATTGTTCAGTTCTGCGGTAAGGATGAATTTAACCGAGTTTTTTTTACTCCTTAATTGAAAAAGCCCATTCCCCAGAGGCTCTAACTTTTCTTTCAATTCAGAAAGGTAGGTTGGATGGGTAAAATCCCCAGTTCCCAGAAGCGAGATACCTTTTATCTCCGCCCACCTGGTTAGAGACTCAACCTCCATCTCCTGCGAGGTTGCCCGACTGTATTTGGAATGAATATGAAAATCTGCAATGAAGCGCATAGCACTTATCGATTTTTTTCCTCAAGAGCCCAGGGGAAATTGCACCAGGGCCGTTTTACAACCCAGGATTGTGAGGTTTTCAGGTCCTGGGCCTTGACTTGAGTCAAATCCGGAGACCTGGGCACAAGCTTTACTTCGTCAATATAAACTTCATATTTTTTACCTTTGGTCAACCTTGGTTTATCCGGGTATTTCTGAATTTCCTTTACTCTGATCTTGTCCACAGAGACTTGCCAGAATTTTCCCCTGCTTTTGACAACTACTTCCTTATCACTTATCCATGTTGGTTCAGTTCCTCTACCTAAAGTCAAATTAGTGAATTTTCCTGTCCTGAGATCAGCTTTTACCAATGAACCATCGCTACTGAACAGAATACTTTTATCATTCAAGAGCCACTGAGGGCTTAGTCCACCATCAGACGTCAACTGATATCCTTTTTCTGTTGCCGTGTTCACAATCCAGATATTCCCGCCTCTGACTAAAGCCAAAGAAGAGCCATCAGAGGATAGTCTTAACTGACTTATGGGACCTGAATCTCTGAAAATAGTTCTGCATACTTTATTCTTAAGATCGTAAACTTTCAGGTTTGATGAATTTCCCTTACCTGTTATCCTGGCATCTTCATGCTCGGAACTCCATAGCGACGAGATAAAAAAGACTTTATTTTGGTCCGGGGTTAGAAGCGCCTCCTTAATAGGGATGGAGTCGAGAAAAACAGGGGTGTAAGAAGAGTCTGTGAGATTATAAATCCATAATTCTTTCAGTCCTTTGATCAAAAGCCTCTGACTATCTCTAAACCAGCTCACCTTCACTTGAGAGATTGAGCCTCCCAGCAAAAGATAATCTGTCTTCTTGAACATTTTTTCCTCGCCAGACCAGAGCTTTTTGGCAAGCTCCTCTGCAGCCCAGTCGGGTAAATCCTTAATCTCGCAGATAACTATTTTCATTTGAGGACCTAATCTTACTTTATATTGGTCTGTATATCTATATAACATTTTCTGCATGTCCGGGCTCAGAACCGGATCAGTGCAGGGTTCGTTTGGGTATCCGGAAGCCAGCAAGTCCCCCTTTTTGGTGAGATAATTATAAATCAGGATCTCATTGTCCCTTTCGTAAATGATGGTATTATCGTCAATCCACTGTATCCTGGATGGAATGGAACCTAATTCATCATCCAGAACCGTTTCCCCCAAAGTCTCAGCATCTACAATAGAATTCTTTTTCTGTCCTGAGATAACGTCTCCTATTGTTCTTGCGAAAAAAAACTTCTTGCCGCTTGGGGACCAGGAAAGTTGACGTATTGGACTCCATTCCCGACTTAAGTAAACTTCAGGAAACCGGTTAAAAACCTGGCGAGGAGCCTCTTTTTTGTTCAGGTCTAAGAGGTAAAGTCCATACCCAGAATTTATTAATACTTTGGTATTATCAGGAGAAAGGTGAAAATCACCGGACATGAATGTCAATTGTCTTAGATTCGACCCCTTGATGTCAGCCAAAAAAATATCACTTTCTCCTTTTGGCATCTCTTCTTGTGCTCCAGTATCCCAATCCCGACATTCAAAAGCAACCTGGCTTTCATCTGGGGACAATGCTGGGTTCCTGTAAATGGCAAGTTCATTCTCAAACCCCTGCGCGGAATGCACCCGGCATAGAATTGCTATGGCAAACAGACAAAGGATAAACCACTTTTGCATTTTCATATCAAAAAGAACTTAAGGTTTCAAAAAGTATAGTAATTAATCGTTCGTTTGTCAACTTAAATAGCTCATAATGATTTAAGGTAGGGACAGAACAATGTTCTGTCCCTACAGAATAATCGTGGAGGGCTCGGCGCGCCGTGCCCCTACAGCAAAAAACATAATTGGATTTGACATAAATCATCCAGGAGATTATTTTGGTTCAAAAACAGTTGAAACCGCAGGAGGAAGATATGAGAAAAGTGATTTCGTTTTTCGTTGTGATTTTGTCATTCCTTTTTATTTCCACGAATTTTGCAGGAGAAAAAGAAGACCCTTTCGAAAAAGCCCTACGGGCAGTGGGATTGACCAAGGAGAGTCTGAAATTTGATTATTACGATATGTCCAATTCCGGCGGGGATGAGTTCTTGCTGCCGCTTTTCACCTTATATCACCAGAACTTTTTCAAGATACCTTATTACACATCGAATTTCAAAAACTACTTAGCTTTAAATTCACGCTCCTTGAAAAATCTTATCGGATTTGCTTCCTTGAGAGTAGACGAAGGGGTTAGAAGAGGTCTTGTCGGAGACCCCCTGGAGGAGAATCTGAAGAAGATCAAAGGCAAAGAGGCAATGTATGAATCAATAGACTCCCTTTTTATCCGGATGGGAAAGAAACTCTCCTCCAGTGAAGCTAAGAAATTGAAAAAGATGACTCAAGAAGTTCCAGAGGAGATTTCTCAACAGGTAGCTCTTTTGATCTATGTCTCTTTAGATGCTTTGAAATGGAGAAATTTAGCTTTCGGCAAGGCGGAGAAGAAATTTGATATGGAGAAGTTCTTTGACCAATCGATAAGGCTTTTAAGCTCAGATAAGGACCTGGCAACCCCGGAATTTTACGATTTTTTGCATTATGTTGACTACAAGTATCTTTATACCGGGGCTGAGGATTTAGCCGGGGCAGTTGACTTGGTAAAAGACACTCTCTATAACTTTACCACAGACAAGAAATTTAATTTCTCTTACAACACCCCCCTGGGCAAAATAGTCATCTCAAATGGCATGGATGAAAATTATCCTGAGGCAGATTATTTCTTAATCATTGACTTGAGCGGGGATGATTCCTATGAAAGCGGGGGCGCAAACCGGTCTTATTCTTATCCCATTTCGATTTTGATAGATAAATCAGGTGATGATAAATACCTTTCGACCAACAAAACCAAACCATCTCTCGGAGCAGGTTCCTTCGGCTACGGATTCCTGGTAGATATGAAGGGAAAAGATGAATATCAGGCAGTCAATCTCTCTCAGGGGGCTGGATGTTTTGGAGTAGGAGTCTTAGTGGATTATGAAGGGGATGAGACTTACGATTCTTATACCTCTTCCCAGGGTTCTGGACAATTCGGTATTGGAATATTATCAGATTTGGAAGGAAACGATACTTACAACACATTTCTCTGTTCTCAGGGTTTCGGGTACACCAAAGGAATCGGGATTTTGCTGGACTCAAAGGGAAACGACAAGTATGTAGCTAATGATACCCAGATAGATTTCCCATCAGCTCAGACAGATAAGCATAACGACTCAATGGCACAAGGCATGGGTTTTGGCAGAAGAGCAGATTACTTAGATGGTCATTCCTGGGCAGGAGGTATTGGAATGCTGGTGGATATGGAAGGAGACGACAGATATTCAGCCGGGGTCTTTGCCCAGGGATGTGCTTCCTGGTATGCTCTGGGAATTTTGTGGGATGAAAAGGGGAACGATAGTTATAACGGAGTCTGGTATGTCCAGGGAAGCGGCGCGCATTTCGGCTGCGGGGTTTTGTATGATGCGGGTGGGAATGACCACTATAAGGCAAGCATGAATATGGCAATCGGAGCAGGGCACGATTTCACCTTAGGG
>JALHSU010000183.1 GCA_022865345.1 Candidatus Zixiibacteriota bacterium | reverse complement strand
TAAATCCAAGCAGACCGAAGCCAAGCAAATCCTGAAACAAATATATGCAATGCAACATGCTTACCGTCAGGAGTATAACAGTTACTGCTGCAACGGGGTCTCGGCTTCAGCCGGAGGTTCTATTATGAGTCTGGGAGTGGATGTAATGGTCACAGCCAGGTATACATACGTAATAACTGCGGCTGCGAATACCTTCACCGCCACCGCCACTGCAAATTTAGATGATGATCCAGCAGTAGATACCTGGGCTATCGACCAGACCGGAGCGATAACCTGTACGATCAATGATGCTAATAGCTCAACTTTGTAAAGTCTTTTTTTAAATTAACTCACTTCCTACATTCTATTCTTAATATTTCTCTTGGAAAAAAAAGCCTATTATTATATCTTTATTAAAACTTATTAAGCCTTTTTTTAATTTTATATTTGTTGAGGAGAAAAGGTGAAATTACAAGGGAGAAAGGTATTCGTCACTGGTGCAGGTGGCTTTGTAGGGAGCCATCTGGTGGAAGAGTTAGTAAAAATCGGAGCCAGGGTAAGGGCTTTAGTGCATTATAATTCCAGGAACGACTGGGGGATGCTCGAGGACCTGGATAAAGCTGTCTTAAGAGAAGTAGAGGTTGTAACTGGCGACATAAGGGATGGAGAAGCTCTGAAGTGGATGATGAAAGATCAGGCTGTAGTTTTTCACCTGGCGGCTCTGATAGGGATACCTTATTCTTATGTAAATCCCAGAGACGCTATTGAGACCAACATATCAGGGAGTCTGAATCTTCTTCTGGCTGCCTTAGATTCAAAGATAGAGAAGTTAGTGCATACCTCCACCTCTGAAGTTTACGGTACCGCTAAATACATACCGATGGATGAGAAACACCCTTTGAATCCGCAATCTCCTTATGCCGCAAGCAAGGTCAGCGCCGATCAATTAGCCTTGAGTTTTTACCGCTCCTTTAGCTTACCTGTAGGCATCATTCGCCCATTTAATATTTATGGACCAAGGCAGTCAGCCAGGGCAGTCATACCGAATATGATAATTCAGGGAATAGAAGGAAGCAGGCTCAAACTCGGTTCAGTCTTCCCGAGCAGAGATTTAACCTATGTTAAGGATGCAGTAAAGGGGTTCATCTCATTTGCTCAGTCCGACAAGACCATTGGAGAAGTGGTTAATTTAGGCACAGGCACTGAGGTTTCTATTTCCGAACTGATCGATTTAGTAAGGCGAAAATTTAATAAAGACTTAAAAACCAAATCGGATAAAAAGAGGGTTAGACCACAGAAAAGCGAAGTCGAAAGGTTGATAGCAGATACTTCCAAAGCAAGAAAGCTCTTCAACTGGAAACCAGAGACTAAACTGGAGAGGGGGATTGAAAATACCATCCAATGGATCGAAGAAAACTCCTGGAGATATAAAAAGGAAATCTACAATATTTAAAAATGTCCAAATCCAAATCGATAGAAAAAGTAATAATTCTGGCTGGAGGAGAGGGTAGAAGGCTTAATCCTTATACCATTGTCCTGCCCAAGCCGTTAATGCCTGTCGGCAATTTTCCCATCCTGGAGATTATCATAAAACAGCTCAAAAAATGTCAGTTGAAGGATATCACTCTGGCAGTAGGTTATCTGGGAAATCTGATTCAGTCTTTTTTTGGTGACGGAAGGAAATTTGGAGTGAAGATAACTTATAGCCGGGAGGAAAAACCCTTGGGCACAATGGGACCTTTGACCTTGATTCCCGGACTCAAGAAAACCTTTTTGGTTATGAACGGCGATCTTCTGACTACTATTAATTATAAAAAGCTTATCACTTATCATCTTTCGAGAAAGCCCATAGCAACTATAGCCGTGCAGAAAAGAGAAATCGAAACCGATTACGGGGTTCTGGAATATAACAAACGGCTTGAGCTAACCAGATACGATGAAAAACCAAAGTTGCCCTATCAAGTGAGCATGGGCATATACATATTTGAGCCAGAGATTATGGACTTCATA
Source organism: Candidatus Zixiibacteriota bacterium (assembly GCA_022865345.1). NCBI lineage: Bacteria > Pseudomonadati > Candidatus Zixiibacteriota > Candidatus Zixiibacteriota bacterium. Next base: position 23,115 of record JALHSU010000183.1, on the reverse strand, counting down.
CCACATAATAGGAGATTCGACTTCCCTGAGCTAATGAACTTTCTCCTCAAAAAAGGAGAGAAGGTCTTAGTCTATCCCTCCTCTGATTTCTGGCTGGACATAGGCAGGCACGAGGATTACAGAAGAGCATTAGAAGAATTTGAAAAGATAAAAGCAAAGATTTTATAGCTATTGCTCCAAAAAACACTTTCAAATCATTTGACAAAATAGATGAAGTGGAAAATTCCCCTGTTCGACCTGGATTATAATTCCAGTGAAGTCTCCGCAGTTACAAAAGTGCTGAAGAGAAGGTGGCTCACTATGGGGGAAAAGGTGGAGGAGTTTGAGAGCAAATTTGCGCGGTTTGTAAAAGCGAAATATGCAGTTGCTCTTTCCAGCGGGACTGCAGCTCTGCATTTGGCTTTAAAATCTTTGGAGGTTAAAGCAGGAGACGAGGTCTTAGTTCCTTCAATTACTTTTGTTGCCAGTGTCAATGCAGTTCTTTACTGTGGTGCAAAACCCGTTTTTGTCGATTCTACGAGTTTGGAGGACTTCAATATTTCTGTAAAGGACATTGAGAAAAAAGTCAAGTCAAAAACCAGAGGCATAATTGTGGTGCATTACGGCGGTTTCCTGGCGGATATGGATAAAATAAGCAAACTGGCAAGAAAATATGGTCTTTTTATGATAGAAGATTCAGCCCATTCCATTGGCACGAAATCTGGTTCAAAAATGGCAGGAACTTTAGGAGAGACCGGCTGCTTTAGTTTTTTCTCCAATAAAAACTTAGCTACTGGCGAAGGAGGTATGATTGTTACTGATAATCAGAGATTAGCTCAAAAAGTCAGACTTCTAAGGTCTCACGGGATGACCAGCCCGACCTGGGAAAGGTTCAAGGCAGTCGCTTTTGACTATGATATTGTGGACTTGGGATATAATTACCGGATGACCGAAATCGGTGCGGCTTTAGGAGTAGAACAGTTAAAAAAATTGATTTCGAATAATCAAAAAAGAAGAATTCTTTCACAAATTTATATTAAAAATTTAAGTGGAATCGAAGAGATTTCAATCCCCTTTCAGAATTATCCCAGAGATTCCAGCCATCATCTTTTCTCTATCCTTCTAAACAAAAAAACTGGCAGGAAGAGTTTTATGCAAAAGCTGAAACAGAAGGGAATTCAGACCAGCATACATTATCTGCCAGTTCATAAATTCTCCCATTATCGCAAGAATTACCCCCAGAAGCCTGGAAGCCTGCCTATCGGTGAAGAGATCGGCAAAAGGGAAGTGAGTCTGCCCTTACATCCCAGAATGAGCAAAGAAGACGTTCTTTATGTCTGTCAGCAGATTAAAAAGCTCATAAAGCTACTTTAAAAGTAGATAAATTACTTTTATTTCCGATAAGTAAGATAAAGATATGAATATGCTTATCGGAGCATTTGTTTTCATTTTCGGACTGGCGGTAGGCAGCTTTCTAAATGTCTGCATTTACCGCCTTCCCCTGAAAAAGTCCATCATCTTTCCTGCTTCACACTGCCCAAAATGTGGAAATAAGATCAGGACTTATGATAATATACCTATATTAAGCTACATCCTCTTAAGAGGGAAATGCAGATTTTGTAAAGAACGCATTTCTTTAATCTATCCTGCGGTTGAACTCTGGAGCGGTTTAATCTTCCTTTCTTTGTATCTGTGGTACGGGTTGAGCTGGGAATTTGCCTCGAAATTATTTCTGTTTACCAGTTTGATGGTGATTTTTTTCATAGATCTAAAACATCAGCTTATTCCGGATGTCATAACCCTACCGGGTATTGCAGCCGGACTTATCTTTTCACTCTTGTCAAAATCCCCTTCATTTCTTGACTCGTTAATCGGGATTATCTCCGGAGGGGGACTTTTCTACCTGGTTGCCTTAGCAGGAGATAAAATCTTTAAAAAGGAGAGTATGGGAGGAGGAGATATTAAGCTGGCAGCAATGCTGGGCGCCTTCTTAGGCTGGCAAAAGATTCTCCTGGTTTTTTTCTTAGCCTCTTTCTTGGGCGCCCTGGCCGGCATTATTTTCCTCATCCTGTCACCTAAATTAAGAGAGAACAGGCTGATTCCTTTTGGACCGTTTCTGGCGATAGCAACTGCAATCTGTATCTTCTTTGGTAACCGGCTGGTGGAGCTATACCTCAATCTATTTTTTCATATTTGAAGACTTGCCTGCTCATCTGCTCTCTTTGGCTAAATCGTTTATTTTTATCTGCCGATAAAAGATATGTCTTTATTGGACAAAGATAAAGTTATGAAACAATTTTTCAAGTTCAGCTACCAGACCGAGATCAGACTCTCTATCTTGCTTTTCATCCTTTTTTTTCTTCTGATCAATTTTGAGATCGTTTATCTATTGAATCTTTCCAAAAAAGGCTGGAACGAAGAATCTCAACAAAATCTTAAGGGAGGAGCCTACTCCAGCAGTCAACTCTGGCAGAATGATCCTGGCAACCACAAAACCATTGCAAAAATCAAAAGCTTACTCTCTCTCTGGGGGCTTAAAAGGGTTGATATTTTAAATCAGCATGGAGATCTTCTCTTTTCCTCAGATGATAGGGCAGATATGGGAGGGCTTCAGCCTGCTGATTCTTCGCTTAATCTTTTCAAGAACAAGCTTACTTCGGACAAAAGCTTTTTCTCCGAGATATATCCGGGTCCCCAAAAAAGATTTTACCAGAGCTATTTTTACTCCTTTACAGATTATAAATCTCAGGCAACTCGTTTCTGCAGGGTTGAAAAAGAAGTTACCAGACTGGAATGGATGGAGCGTATTTCCAGGAATGAAGGCTGGGTCAGAGGATTAGGAATTTTAGGAGTGGTATTTATGGCTTTACTCCTTTTGCGAAATATCTTCTCCCCTTATCAGCGGATGAAAAGAAAAGCAGAAGAGGAGAAAATCTTCTCTCCCTCAGGCAAAAAGGAAGATATCGAGTCAGTGGTTGAAGTTTTCCAGAAGGTTATAACGGAGCTAAAGGAAAAGGAAAGGAAACTGCAGGAGCTTTATGTTCAGACTGACAATAAAGCCAGAAATCTAGAGAGATACAATGAATATATACTCAGGAGCATAAATAACGGAGTGATAATCTGTGATAACCAGGGAAAGATAAGCGGATTTAACCAGTCAGCCCAAAAACTCTTAGGACCGGATTTCGATCTGAATTACAACCAGCATTACAAACAGGCCTTAGCTAAGAATCACGCTCTCTGCAATATGTTAGAGGGATTGGTGATTAAGAAAAACCTATCGGCTGAAACGGAGATAGAGATAGAAGGGAAAAGGCAGCCAACCGGGTTTTTACTTGCCAACGGTGGACTTTTGCGGGACGAAAATGAAAACATCATTGGGCTGGTACTGGTTTTGACTGACCTGACTGAACTCAAGAAGATCCAGCAGAAGATAGTCCAGCAGCAGAAGATGGCTTCAATCGGCGAGATCTCAGCCGGCCTGGCACATGAGTTGAGAAACTCAATGGGCGCGCTTCTGGGATACTGTAAAATGTTAAAAAAAGGTATCCGGGAGGGAAGTGCCGCCTACCCTGTGGTGGAAAGCATAATGGCAGAATCTTTGACTCTGGAAAATCTGCTTAAGAGATTTTTAGACTTTGCCAAGCCGTTGGAGGTGAAATGGGTTAAATTCGACCTGCTGGAGTTAATACGGGATTGTATTAAAATAGCTCAGGAGAAGAAGCCTGAGGTTAAATATTCTTTAAAAGTCGAAGGGGAAATACCCCTGCTGCCCGGCGATCCGCTCCTGTTAAGACAGGCTTTTCAAAACTTAATCCTGAATTCAATTGAGGCGGTTTCGGATGATGGAGAGATTAAAATAAGCCTCAAGAAATCAAATGCTGAGAGGGAACCAATAATTGAATTGATCATCCAAGACAATGGCTGCGGAATCCCCGAAGGTAACCTGGATCAGATCTTTAAACCTTTCTTCACCTCAAAGGAAAAGGGAATAGGTCTGGGACTGAGTCTGGTGAAGAAAATAATCGACTTACATAAAGGCAAGATCGAGGTTGAAAGTGAACCCGGAAAAGGAACGATTTTCTCTATTTTTCTTTCCTTAACTGAACCAGAGATAAAACCTGAGTCTGCAAAAGTTTCAAATCTAAAAACCGCTGAAGTGAGTATTTAAAACTTAATTTAAGTTCCCCTCTAACCCATCTTTTTAACCACTTTATTTTTCTTGTAATTAAATTTTTTAGTTATTATTATTGGTCTGGTAACTTCTGGAGGAAAATAAACATGAGATTGGTTCACATTTCAGATACTCATCTGGGAGCAGGGGGGTTAAGCAGAAAGGTCTCGACTTCTGGAATAAACCAGAGAGAAGAGGATATCTGCGATGCTTTCATCCGGGCTATAGACCAGATAATACAAATAAAGCCAGATATAGTAATCCATTCTGGTGACCTTTTTCACTCTGTCAGACCTACGAATCGGATAATAAATATTGCCATCAGGCAGCTTTTGCGGCTGACTGCCGTTAACGTTCCGGTAATTATCATCTCCGGGAATCATGATACTCCCAAGCAGAGAGGCGTGGGCTCGATCTTCTCTTTTTTTGAGATTTTCCCCGGATTTTCTCTGGTTTACCAGGATAGATATGAGATGATCAGGATAAAAGATTTAGCACTGCATGCGATTCCTCATTGTCTTTCAGCGACTACTTTTCAATCCGAGCTGGAAAAAGTGGAAATCGATATGGAAGCACGCTTCAATGTTTTGACCTTGCACGGCGTGGTCTCAGGCATAAAGGAATTCTCTATGGGGGAGCTTTCAGAATTAGAGGTTCCTTCGTCCCTCTTTAAAAAAGGGTTTGATTATGTAGCCCTGGGTCATTACCATCGTTATACCAAGGTTGAAGAGAATGTTTTTTATGCCGGCTCAACTGAAAGGATTTCTATGGCTGAATTAGGGCAGGAAAAGGGGTTCGTTGAAGTCAACCTCTTCTCAAAAGAGACAAAATTCCATTCTGTTCCTACCCGTTCAATGATTGAGCTGCCTCAGATATATGCAGAAGGCAAGAATCAGGATGAGGTACTGCAAGAGGTAGAGGACCTGATTCAGGCAAATGATATCAAGGATAAGATAGTTCGGCTGAAGGTAACTCAAATTCCGGCTCACGTATACAACTCTTTAAACTTCAGGAGACTATCTGAGCTTAAGGCTGAGGCGCTTTACTTTGACTTAAGATTTAAGAAAAAAGAAGAAAAAGAAAAGGATTTTACAGCCAAAACCAGCATTGGAAAGTTAGCTGAAGAGTTCAGTCAATACCTAAAAGATTATGTTATAGAAGATATGAAAAAAGAAAAATTACAGGAATTAGGTTTGAGATATCTCTCTGAAAAAAGAGAGGAAGATGAATAAAAAGTCCAAAGTATTAAGTCTAAAGGCTAAAGTCCTGAAGACTAGACTTTAGACTATAGCCTTTAGCCTATTGCCTATTATGTATTTACAGTCGATTCAGTTAGAAAATTATAGACGCTTTAAATTCGCCCAAACCGAGTTTCCGGACGGGATTGTAGGGATAATCGGGAACAACGGGGCTGGAAAATCAACTTTAATGGAGGCAATTGCCTGGGCATTGTACGGAAATGAAGCTGCCCGAACCGGGAAAGAGGAAATAAAAAGGTTGACAGCAAAACCTCAAGAGGTAAGCCGGGTCATACTGGATTTTGAGCTGCAGGGCGAAAATTATCAGGTGGTCAGGGAGTTAAGAGGTAATTCTATGCAAGCGGACGCCTCAGTTCTGATCAACGGCAAGGTGGTGGCAAGAGGAGTAACCCCGGTAAACGATTTTATTGAGAAAACGCTGGATATGGACTACCGGGCTTTCATAACTTCTTTTTATGCCCCGCAAAAAGAGTTAAACGTTCTGTCCGATTTCCCACCCTATAAGCGTAAAGAGGTCTTAGCCCGAATGCTTGGAATTGAGAGGATCGACACTGCTCTGAAAAGTCTGCGCACGGATGCGAGGGAGATCGAGCTGAAAGCTGAAGTCAGCGAGACTCACCTCAAAGATATAAACGAGTTAAACAGTAAGAAAGAACAATTACAGATGGAGGTTAAAAGTTTTCAGCAGAAAATAGGTGATGAGGAGAAGAACCTTCTGATCGAAGAAAAAAGTCTTAAGCAGACTGAAAATGAGCTTAAGAGAAAAAAAGAGGAATCTGAAACTTTCAATAAGTATCAAGGTGAACTGTCTGTAAAAGAGGCTTTGCTGAAAGAATTTAAATCTCAGATAACCAAGTCTGTAAGAGAGATAGAGACTCTTGAAGGGCTGACTACCGAATTGGAAAATCTGGAAATGGAGGTCAAAGATTATCCGCGGGCTAAAGAAGAGTTTCAGATTTATGAAGGACTAAAACTGAAATCAGAGCAAAGGAAAAACGTTCAGCTTCAGATAGATAGTCTTGTTAAAACCATAAACTTGGACATAAAAAGGCTTGAATTCTTGGAGCCGGAACTGGCAGGTTTAGAAGGGAAAAACAAAGTCATTGAGGGATTAAAGCAAACATCTCTTGAAATTGAAGAGCGACTTGAAAAAACCAGGTCTGAGTTTATTGTAATTCAATCTGCTTACAAGGTAGCCCAGGATGAACAGACTAAGGTCCAGTCCCAGCTTGAAAATATAGAAAAATTGGGCCCGGATTCGGTATGTGACCGCTGTTTGAGGCCATTTGGGGCAGATTATCCAAAAATCAGGGAGCATCTTAACTCTGAGCTTCAGAAGATAAAGAAGAAGGTCGATTCATTTCTGCTTCAACGAAACGAAATAGAAAAAAGAGGAAAAGACTTCAAGCAGGAGAAATTAAGCCTGCAGGAAAAGCTCGAATGCCTGCAAAAAGAATCAGAAAAACTTCTCAAGGATAAAGGCGAGCAGGAAACATTGAAAAAAGGTCTACAAGATAAAGAAAACAATCTTCTTTTCCTCCAGGAGAACCTGAAAAACTTAGGGGAATCCAGGTATGACCCTGATTATCATCTGAAACTGAAGTCAAACCTGGATAGATTAGAAAAGCTGAAAGAAAGGCATGCAGCTCTGAATCAAGAAAAAAGCAAGCTTCCTCAGTTAAAAGAAAATCTGGCTCAATTAGAACAAAACCTGAAAACGATAACTGGTGAAATCGGGGCATTAAAAGGAAAGCTTGAGATCATCTCCTTTTCAGAAGATGAACTAAAAAGTCTGGAAAAAGGGGTTGAAGAAAGAAGGTCAAAAGTTCATCAGCAGGAGCTAAACTTAAAAGACCTTTACTATCAGCGGGAGCTGTTCTCCTTGGAACTGGAGAAAACGGAAAAAGAGGTCAAAGAAAACCAGAAGCTGAAAGAAGAGCTTAAATCTTTAGGAGAGGAGAAACTTTATCTGGCTAAACTGGATGAGATTTTAATAAGTTTTAGAACTTCCTTAATTTCCAGAATTAGACCTGCCCTTTGTGCCTATGCTAAAGAACTCTTTATTGAATTGACTGATGGAAGATATGAGGATTTAGAGTTGAACGATGAATATGAAATATTCATTTACGACCAAGGGGAGAAATTCTCCATCGATCGTTTTTCAGGCGGGGAAAAAGACCTGGCGAACCTGTGTCTGCGCCTGGCGATATCTCTTTTGATCTCCGAATCCAGCGGGGTGGAGTTCTCCTTTATAATCTTGGATGAAATCTTCGGTAGCCAGGATGCTTCCCGCAAAGAGAATATCCTGAAAGGGCTGGCAAAACTGAAAAATCGATTCAGGCAGATTTTTTTAATTACCCATATCGATGATATTAAAGATTCGGTCGAAAACCTGATAACCGTGCTGGAAAATGAGGATGGCACCAGTCAGTTAATTCTGCAGTAGAAGAGTAGTCAACAGACAGCATATCGCCAGGATCCGTAGGACAGTAGACAGGGAAAAACAAATTGCTCTTCGTTGGTGTCCGCACCAACGAAGATTATGTCTTTGGTCAGGAGACCAAAAACAAGCAAAGAGCTATCTTTAACACCATCTAAGAAAAATCCTCAACTCCCGTCCCCTCAAAGCCTCTCAAATTGTGCATCTTTAATACAGCAATTGCCTTCAAGGAATCTCAGTTATTCCGATAATATATATGATAATTTTTAATTATTATTTCTCTTTCATTCTCAGGATAAAAGGGTAAATTTATGCCATCCATTTTAGTGATAGATGACAAAGAGAGTATGCGCCAGATGCTGGCCAAAACCTTAGAGTCTGAAGGGTATGAGGTGGATGTCGCCAGGGATGGAGAAGTTGGTCTGGATAAAGCTAAAGAGAAAAGATTCGATCTGGTCTTAACGGATTTAAAGCTTCCCAATATGGATGGCTTAAGAGTCCTATCTTCCTTTAAGGATTTAGATCCGGAGATCTCGGTAATCGTGATGACCGCATATGGAACAATTGAAACTGCAGTTCAAGCCATAAAACAAGGGGCTTTTGATTTCCTGACCAAACCTTTTGATGTGGATCATCTGAATGTATTAATCCAGAGAGCGCTTGAAAACAGGAGATTACTTGCAGAGAACGTTCTTCTGAGAGAGGAGCTGGCCCAAAGTTTAGGGTTCACCGAGATAATAGGAAAATCAGAGAAGATGAAGGAAGTTACCCGACTGGTGAAAAAAGTCGCCCCCAGTGATACAACTGCGCTCCTCCTGGGTGAAAGCGGTACTGGTAAAGAGCTTTTTGCCAGAGCCATCCACAGCCTGAGTCCGCGGAAAAATGGACCTTACGTGGCCATTAACTGTGCCGCTATACCAAGGGAACTCCTTGAAAATGAGCTTTTCGGCTCGGAAAAGGGTGCTTATACCGGCGCGGTTGTCCGCAAAATGGGTAAATTCGAAATCGCTGAAAAAGGAACTATCTTCTTAGATGAAATAGGGGACTTAGACATTGCTCTTCAGGCAAAGATACTCAGGGTTCTTCAGGAGAAAAGATTTGAGCGTTTGGGCGGGACCAAAACCATAAGTGTTGATGTCAGAGTGATTGCTGCTTCCAATTTCGATCTTAAAAAAGCCATTGAGAAAAAACTTTTCCGGGAAGACCTTTATTACAGACTATCAGTCTTTCCGATTTCAATTCCGCCTTTAAGGGAAAGAAGGGAAGACGTTCCAGAATTAGCTGATTTCTTTATAAGAAAATACTGCCTGGAGATGAAAAAAGAGAAGAAAACCCCTTCTGCTGATGCTTTGAACCTTATGGATAAATACCTCTGGCCCGGAAACGTCCGGGAGTTAGAAAATACCGTTGAAAGGGCGATAATCCTGTGCGAAGGGAAAAAAATCTTGCCAGAGCATTTAGCCATAAGGCTACCCTCCAATTCAGAGATAAGGCTGAGAGAAGGTGCCGGCTTAAAAGAGGTCGGACAATTCGCTCAGGCGGAGGCTGAAAAGGCAATGATTTTAAGGGTACTGACCCAGACCAGGGGTAACAAGAGAAAGACGGCCGACATTTTGAAAATAGATTACACTACTTTATTCGAGAAAATTAAGAAATATAATATAGACGCTTAATTAGTAGACAGTAGGTAGTAGACAGCATACAGGGAAATAATAGGGCAAGAATGTAGCGGAAGGCTTCAGCCTTGCAGTATTGTAGGGCAAGGCCGTCAAGGTCTTGAGACTTTTAGCCTTGCTTTTTTGATAAATAAAAACGTCCCGACAGAAGTCGGGACGCTACGAACCTCAGGGGTGTATGGCAATACGCCCCTACAATTTTTTTTAACAACTCGGTGGTGGTCCGCCTTTGAAAAGATAATTTATCAGGTAAACCGCATCAGAGACTGTGACCTTGGTGTCGCAGTTGGCATCTGCAATATAAAGAGGGGAAGGTGCTGGACCTCCTTTGAAAAGATAGTTGATTATAAATACCACATCTGAAACGCTGAGAGTTCGATCCAGGTTAGCATCACCTGTTTTAAATTTAACCAGAGATGCATCTTTCACTGTAGGGGAACCAGAGCCTACATTTAACCCAGATATAGTCTCAGTATAATATCCTTCTTTTAAAACCTGCAGGGTGTAATTCCCCGGCAAAAGGAGCCATCTATATCTTCCGAAAAGGGAATCGCTTGTCCGGGGTAAAACCTGCGTAGAGTAAAGCTCCAGTATTCTTACTTCTGCCTTCAAAAGCTCAGAGGTCACTGAATCGGTTATAATTCCGGTAAGGCTGGGACCATTTACCCTCTCCAGAAGATATAACATCCCCGGCTTGACCTTTTGATATACTGAATCAATCTGATTTCCTGGAGGAATGAATTGAGGATAGGGAAGGACTTCAACCGTATAAGCGAAGTCCCCTAAGGCGCCGTAGAACCAGTTAGTATTCATTCCACTCAGGGCAGAGCCGAGTTGAAAATTATAGGGGTCGCCAATTTCTTTAGTCATCCGGGAAGAAAGGTTATAGGCTATGTCAGTTAAACTTAGATCATCTGGGGCAGGGGTGCCGCTCCAGTACCAGGGATAAATGACTACCTCTCCATAGCTGTGAAAGGTAATCGATAAACTGAATTTATATTTCAGGGCAAGATCTCTTATTGCCTGAGTCTCTGATTCTGAGAAAGGGGCAGAGCCGCGGTAATCATAATGCCAGGGATTAGGACTTCCCCCGGAGCTCCAGTTGAAATCGTAATTACGATTTAGATTTACTCCTTCAGTATAGCAGGTCCACCAGTTATTACACTGGTATTCATATAATATATTATCGCCGTCTATATCCCGACCATTCTTTCTCCAGTAAAGGCTGATTCCGTTGGTCACTGCAGAATGTCCATCCGGATTCAAGAGGGGGATAAACCAGATCTCAGTTCCATCGACCCAGGAGGTTATCTGAGGATTAGAACCATAACCGTCCAGAAGGTCTTTGATTAAATGCAGACAAAGCTCTAAACCCATCACCTCACAAGCATGATGAACTCCATCAAATAAAACCCTGGGTTTGTCTTTATCCTGATTTACGTCTTTTGAGATCTTAAATCCCCAGATGGTTCTTTGTTCCTGAGTGGAAACACCTAAGAATTCTTTTTTAGCAATAGCTGGATAAAGCTGAGCCAGGCTATCTAACTCAAGAGTTAATTCCTCATAAGTATGATATTGAGGGTCGATAAGAAATTTCAAACCCCTTAACTCTTCCTGAGTAACCAGGATATCTGCTCTAAACCCTTTTTTTCTGAGGGCTTCAAGTTGCTGGTTATTTAAAGAGACCTCCACCCATTTGGTTCCCTCTTCTGAGACTATTTCAACCCCTTCCTTTTTTAGTTCATCCATCTGTGAAAAAGAGGTAAGGTATACCCGGACTATCATTTTTGAATCGGATTTATTATAATCCTTGTTGAATGGAGTAAAATTTTGAGCGAAAGGTTTAGGAGCAGGAAGAAAAAATAAAATTAAAAAGATAACTAAAATATAACTCTGAAGTTTCATAATCTGTAGTTATGTAGCGGAAGGCTTCAGCCTTCCATTTTTTTATGGAGGTCTAACCCGCCTCTGGCGGACCGCTACATTACATTTATTAATAAGAGCAGGGTAGAGGTCCACCTTTGAAAAGATAAGCTACTAGGTAGACCACATCCGCCACTGTAACTGACTGATCGCAGTTTGTATCTCCTCTGTACCAGAGGTATGGGGCTGGCCCGCCCTTGAAAAGATAATTCACTAAGTAGACTACATCAGAAATCGTGACGGAACCGTTGCGGTTTACGTCACCGGTGCGAAATGAATACTGAACTGCGGCTAAGAGGTCTATCAGGCCCCAGCCGTAAGTATTATTAGGGGTATAGGAATTATTAGCGGTATACATCAGAGCTTCTCTTATTTTCCAGGGGACCCAGTCAGGATGAGCTGAGAGTAAGACTGCGGCGCATCCTCCTACTAAAGGAGTCGACAGGGAGGTTCCACTCACATACCCAAAGGTGTTAGTATCAGTGGCTGTGGCACAATAAGTAGAAACTCCTCGTGCCACCACCTCAGGTTTTATCCTTCCGTCACCTGTAGGTCCACGCGAGCTGAAACTGGCAATGGTTCCGGAACTATTCACCGCTCCACAGGCAAGGATGGTCTCAGCATCTGCCGGAGTTATCAAGGTAGTGTCTCCTGGGCCTTCGTTCCCCATAGCATTACATACGACTATCCCCAGTCGGGTGGCTGTATTGGCGGCTATGGTTGTTACTGCGGTTTTGCCATCCAATTCTTGTTTAGTATAAGTGAATCCATTATCGAAATTGAAGTATGCTAAAGAACTGGAGATAACATCTGCTCCCAGGCTGTCTGCCCATTCCATTCCTGCAACCCAGTTATCCTCCTCAATCCGGGTTTCGGTAGGGACATATTCAGTTTTAGCCAGGATAAAGTTAGCTTTATAAGCTGGTCCGTACAGTGAGCCGTCTATCTCTCCACCCAATGTAGACCAGGTATAGGTTCCATGATTATGCTGGTTAGATGCATCCTGTCCTGGCTCATTCTGGGTATTAGTATCGTGGTTAATGAAATCATATTCAGCCCAGACTCTTCCTTCTAAGTAAGCAGATTTAAAAGCTTTATGGTCTTTTCTGAAACCGGTATCCATCATACAGACTAAAACTCCCTGTCCCTTATAACCTAAAGTATGCACTGCCGGCACATTTATCTGCTGAAGCTGACTGTAAGAAGGACCATAATCTAATGATTCCACTGGTTTAAATTGAGGTTGAATTTCCTCCTTTAAAGGCCGTCGTATGTAAGTCCGAACCGGCTGAATGGATTTCACAAACGGCAGAATGGAAATCTGATCCAACTTATCAATGGAGACCTCAAAACTTGCCGCATTAAGCCAGCGGCTTATCTGGCGCAAATTAGCGCCAAGGATTTTTATGCTTTCTATATAGGGTCGATTTACAGGCAGGTCAATGAAACTTATCAATTCCCCCTTGATACTTTTGGCTCGACGCTGAAGGGACTTTGGGGTAAAGAAATTCTCCGTCATTTTACTGGCTTTTGAATAACTTTCCTGATCAAAAAAACCTTTATCAGTGAAATATACCCAGACTCTGACTTTTTCAGTAGCTGGTTTGCTTGACAGAAAAATCTTGTATGCAGATGGGATTACCGGATTGTCCCTTGGAGAAACTAAAGGTTTATCCGCACTCCAGGCAAAAGTTGCTTGGATAAGAATGAGAAGAGCTGAAAAAAGAAGATGCTTTTTAATTTGCATCTGAGACCTCCTTAAGCAAAAAGTTAAATCATTACGATTATCATTACAATCAACAATTTAGATTTAAAACTAATTCTGTCAATAAGCTATTAACATTATTTTTATACGAATAAATAGAATCTTTTTTTAGTATTGGAAAATTCCAATACTTTGTTGAAATTTGTCAATTGTTAAGGAGTAATTAAAGATGATTCCTGAAAGTCTGCCGACTCAAAAGACGACCGCTGATAAGGTTAACAGACTAAACGAGTTTAACTTAGGGTGAAGATTGAGATATTTTGGCACGGGTATTGCTGAATCATTTAATAGATAATAATTAGAAAAGGAGAAAAAAATGTTCGCAATGACAAAAAATGACAAAGGCCTGAGTCTGCTGGAAGTGCTGGTGGCTATGCTGATATTGGCTTTCGGAATTCTGGGGCTGGCTCCGATGCTGGTAAGCACGATTTTTTCCAACAGTTACTCCAGCGAAATGACTAAAGCCAATGTGATTGCCCAGGATAAGATTGAATTTATGCAGAGTCTGGTTTCCTTCAATCCTCTGCCCTGGACCGAGGTGACTAACAACCTGAATGGAATTTTTACCCGCACTTCCCGAGTAGATGTAGATTCCACAGATGGCTCCGTGCCTTCGGGGGTGTACCGTATTAAAGTAACTGTGAGCTGGACTGATAAAGCTGGTAAAACCAGAACTGTTAATTATTACACTTATAAGATGAGGTCATAAGATGAACACGTCTATAATAAGGAAGATGATTTGCCAGAAAGGCGTAGGCTTGATCGAGGTGTTAATCGCAGCTACATTAACGGCTCTAATTGGAGCGATAGCCTTAGAGTTTTATAAGTCACAGCATAATCGGTTCATTGTGGAGGAAGATATCTCTGATATGCAGCAGAACGCCAGAGTGTCTATGGACGAGATCTCCAGAAACATAAGAATTGCGGGATTTGGACTTACCAGCTCTCCCTCGATCGTTGTTGGGAGCGATACCTTAAAAATCTATTATAATCTCGGGGTCAAAGTCGATACTGTAGTTTACTATATCTCCAGAACGAATCCAGTGCATCCCAATCTTATGAAGAAGGTTAGCTCAGGTGCAGCTCAGGTTTTTGCAGAAAACATAGACTCCCTGAAGTTTACTCAAAGTGGTAAACTGGTTAATGTGCGGCTTGTTGCCCGCGAGGCTGCTAAAGACCAGAATTTCACTGGGGACAAATATCGCCGCAGGATTTTAACTTCTAATGTAAAGGTAAGAAACAACATATAAAGGAGAAAAAAATGAGAACATACAATAATATAGTAAAAAGGGCAGGAAGTATTAGATTGGTGATTGAGGAAAAAGGCTCCGCTTTGCTTTTGGCACTTATAATAATGGTTATGCTGACCTTTATCTTCATCGCCGCTTTGACCACCTCCATCACGGATATGGACATCTCAAAGAATATGAAAGAGAGGACTTCATCTTTCTATCTGTCTGAAGCCGGGCTGGAATTGGGAATGAAAATCTTAAAAAACAACCCTAATATGCTGAATAACGATTCCTTGAAGACTATTATAAATGCCAATCCCAATCTGGGAAGCGGAAGCTTCAGTGTGGACGTTACCGGTACACTTCCTTATAAGACTTTGACCTCTTCAGGAAGCTCAAAGGAAGGTTCATCCCAGGTTCAGGTAATAGTAAAGAGAAAAAGAAATCCCTATAATATCTGGAATAATATTGTTTTTGCAGGAGTGGGTCAATCAGGACGCAGCATAAACGGGAACGTATCATTTCACGGTCCGGTTGACATATTAGGAGAGGGTGAGACCTTCACTGATACCAACGGCAATGGCAAGTGGGATCCGGCTGATACCTATACGGATTTGAATGGGGATGGGGTATGGAACCCCGGGGAACCGCTCTTGACAGATACGGACATGGACGGAGTGTGGGATCCGGCTGAGCCTTATACAGACTCTAATGGAAACGGGATTTATGATGCATCTCTTACCGTCGTAGACCTTGCCTATGACCTGGGCGGTGTCGCCCGCGTTTATAATAACTACAGTGGAATCAACTCGGCGTTGTCGAGCCGCATACCTGCCTTAGACACTACCACTTATAATGGCGAGGTAGTCAATACCCTGGATGCGGAATTCAGAGTAAAACACGGCCAGGTAAGTGTATCTGGATCTGCTACGGTTGGGACACCTAATGTATCGGGTAATTCGGTAAAAGAAACTATGGACGGATGTTACGTAAATGATGGATATACCGGGAATAAGGGAGCCAGTCAGGTGTATTCTGATAACGGCAGCAATCAGGGCTACGATTTAGACAATAGCTTAAAATTCCCTAACCTCAGTGATCCCTATACTGATCCCCATACCGGATATAGCTATACCTCTTATCAGAATTATTTGCAGAGCAATGCCCTGGTGATCTCCGGGGATTTAAATCTACAGCCGGGATTTTCATATCCGGCCCAGTCTAATTCCTACGGAAGCGTTTATCTGGACAACGCTGGCAATTTGCAGGTCAGCGGAATAGTATATGTTACCGGAGACATAAACATAAACTCTGGAAGCGGGGGGCTAAAGAGCACTCCCATCCTTTACGATGGACAGGGAACCCTGGTCTCGGCTAACAACATCAACCTCAGCACTCATGTTCTATCCAATGGGATGTTCCCGGCGGATGATGTTCTGGGGTTTATCGCGGCAAAAGACCTGAATATCGGAACCGGCACGGGTGATTCGCATCTTAATCTTATGGGAGCATTTTTTGCCCAGGATAAAATCACCAATGCTAAACAAAATCAAATTGCAGGAGCAATGGTCTCAAACTATTTTTCTATGACAAATGTTCCGGACCTGTTTCACGTGCCCTCTTTAGTTGACCATCTGCCCCCGGGCATGCCTGGCTCGGGGACTGCTTATGCTTATACTTATCAGATCGTTGCTAATAGCTGGAGAGAATTGTAAGGAAAAAAAGAGAGGTTAAGAAAATGCTTGCTCAAAAAAGACAAAAGGGATTCAGCTTGATTGAGATGATGATCGTGGTGGTGCTTGTGGGTGTCATGTCTGCTCTGGCAGTTGGCAAGTTCGACAAGTTTTTCCGACAGCAGAGGCTGAAATCCGCCGGCAGAGACCTTCGCTCTGATTTACGTTTAGCCCGCTCATATGCGGTATCACGTAGAGCCCAATACGGGATTTACTTTGACCAGAACGCCAGGCAGTATGTCCTGTTTAAGGACGTGGTAAATCCTTCTAATTATACTTATGATGTCGGGGACTCGGTCGTGAAAACCATATCCTTATCCAGTATTTTTTCTCTCAACAACTGCACCTTCCCCAACACGGCAGTGGTCTACCTTTCGACTGGCTCTGGTTCCTCCTCTGGCACAGTGGACATTTATAATGCGGAGCTTGCCAAATATGTAAGAATAGACATTCTGGCAAGCACTGGAAGAGTCAGGCTAACTCAGAGCTAAAAAATCTCATATTTTATTAAGAGTTTTTAGCATGAATATTTTTTCCTCTGTCATAAAAAAAAATTATTTTCCTCTTAATATTTCTTTAAAATAGTCGATAAAGGAATTAGTGATTTAAAAGAAGAAACAGCTAAACCTTTATAAAAGAGAATTCTTATGGCTTTAGGGAAAAAGGGAAGAACGGTAGCCGGTCTGGATATAGGTGCCAGCTCTATTAAATTAGTCAAGTTCGAGGAAAAAGGCGGAGTTTATATCCTGAAAGCTCTGGGGATCAAGGAGATTTCACCGGATGCGATTGTGGACGAGGAGATCAAAGACCGGGATGCATTGATTTACGTAATTCAATCGCTGATCGACCAGTGCGACCCCCGAATAAAAGATGTGGCTTTAGCGGTGGCAGGACATGGAGTGCTGAACGACAAGATTACCATGGATAAGAAGACCGGGAACGAAGCTGAACAGGCCATCCTGTTCGAGGCTGAGCAGAGAAGTCCTTTTGATGTGGATGATGTCAGCCTGGATTATCACGTCATCAAGGTGAACGAGGAAACCAGTAAGATGGACGTCCTGTTGGTTGCCGCGCGCAAAGACTTTTTAAAATCTTATCTGGATTTAATCCTGGATGCCGGTCTCAGGCCGGTATTAGTCGATACTGAGGCTTTGGCACTTTTGAACGCTTATGAAATAAACTACGAGATAAACCCGGAAAAAGTGACTGCTCTGGTTAATATCGGATTTGACACCACTAATCTGACTTTTATTAAAGACGGGGTATATCATTCAGCCAGGGACATTTCCTCTGGAGCCCGTATGCTGTATGAGTCTATAATGAAGGAATTCCGGCTTAACCCGGAGTTAGCCCTTAAGACTCTGAAAGGGGAAATGGGTTCTTCAATCGATCAGGACATGCTGAGAGCTACGGTGGTAACGTCATCTGAGGAACTGATCTCCGGACTGGAGGTAGCGATCTCTTATTTCAAATCTTCAGCTAAGGTTTCTAATGTGGACTGGATTGTGTTGTCCGGCGGAGGAGCCCTGATTCCCTTCCTGCCAGAATTCATCCAGTCGAAGTTAAATATCACGGTTGAGATAATTAATCCTTTAAGAAATATAGAATATGACCCGGACATCTTCCGGCAAGCCCAGCCAGAGAAGATAGCTCCACTCCTGACCATTGCGGTCGGACTGGCAGCAAGGAAGGTAAAGTAAGATGATAGAGATAAATCTACTACCCAAAGACTTAAGGAAAGGTAAAGGAGTATTCACCCTTAAGAAAAACACCGCCTATCTTTTAGGTGGAGTCGGAATTATACTGGTTCTTCTGATCTTTATCAGTATCTTACAGGGTGTCAGGCTCCAGAGTCTAAATCATAAGATAGCAGAAGGACAGCGAAGAAAAGAAGAATTAAAGGAGAGCATCAGGCTGGTCGATGCTTTAGGAGAGCTTAAAACTAAGATTTTACAGCGTCTTTCCGCTATTGAAGCCCTGGATAGAGATCGCTCCACCTGGGTGGACATTATGGAGGATTTAAGCTCCAGAGTGCCTGATTACCTCTGGCTCTCTGCTTTCAAGGAAATCCCACGAGTTATACCTGCAGCTGTTCCGAATGTTCAGAACCCTGAAGCGGAAATGGCTGATACGCTCAAGAAAACCCAGTCTCAAGCACTTCCTCCTCCTGTGTTAGGCCGAAAAGTTACTATTGAAGGGTATACTTTTTCTCTTAACAGCCTGGCTACTTTTATGATAAACTTGATGCGCTCAAGTTACTTTAAAAACATAGAGCTGAGTTATGTTAAGTTGACTGAGTTGGAAAAGCAGAAAGCTTATAGCTTTCAGCTGACCAGCGACCTTTTTTATACCAGCCAGCTTCCTTCTAAGAAAGAGCTGGTATCTACTACCCAGACTGAAATATCTTCCCCTTAAATCAGGGGAAGTGGTTAATATTTAGGAGGATGGAATGGATTTAAAAGATCCGAAAAACCAAAAGATGTTTTTGGCTGCCCTGGTTGTCTTCCTGGTGATCTATTTCTGGTATGCCCGGATTTATTCGGTGAATATCAAGAAAATAAATGGGAAACAGGTAGAGTATGAAATGCTTCTGACCAATCTGAAAAACGTGGAGATGAAAGCCAAAAGTTTCCAGAACCTTAAAGATGAATATGAGGGTCTGCTTGACAGGTATAAACAGGTAGAGCTTTTATTGCCGGAGGAGAAACAGGTACCTTTATTCTTAACCCAGTTACAGTCTGCTTCTCAGAACTCCGAAGCAAGAATAGGTCAGATAATGCCCCAGGGAATAAAACCGGTAAGTTTCTACAATGCGGCCACTTTCGGAATGGATTTAAAAGGAACTTATGAAGATATGGGCACTTTTTTTGCCAGCGTGGCTAACTTTCCTTTCTTGACCAATGTCACGGAAGTAGATTTTTCCGGGCTGCCTAAAGACGAGGTGAAAAAAGAAAAGAAAACTGTGGCAATCACCTGTAAACTGACCACCTATTTTATTAAAGAAGAGGAGAAACTTCAAAAGGTGGAATTTCCCAAATAGGAAGATCTATGAAAACCAATAAACTATATTCAGGAATTATCCTCTTTATATTCTTATCCTTGATTCCCATTGTACTGCTCCGGGCAGAGACCAACGTCCAGAACATTTCTTTGCAAAGGGAAGGGGGATATACTAATGTGACCATCTACGCAGACGCTCCCATTCAGTTTAATCATTTCATCGAGGAGAAAAAAGAAGGGAAACCGTATCGCGTGGTAATCGACTGCTTGAACGCAGTCAATTCGTTGCCCCAAAAAAACTTTCAGGATCTGCCCCAGGGAATTATAAGCTCCATCCGCACCAGTCAGTACCAGACCACCCCGGACAAGGTCTGCCGGATAGTGCTGGATCTTAAAAACTCAGTAGTCTATAAAGTAGTAAAAGGGACAGAGGATAAAGCTGTTACCTTAGCCTTTTCGACCCCACAAGAGCCGACTTTCCAGACCTGGAGCGCAGCTCAGAGGAAATCTCTCACAGGAGATGTTGAATTAGCGGAAGCCACTGGGACTCAAACTGCATCCGAGAAGTTCCAAATGGGTCAAAAGGAAGTTTCTCAGAGCAAGAAACCAGAAGCCGATCCATCTTTAGACAAATCGAAGAAAGAAGATAAGATTGTTTTAGCAGCCAAGGAAGCAAAGCCGGCTCAAAAAACGGAAGTCAAACCTTCTGAAAAAGCTAAAACTCAGGAGAAACCTTCTCCTCAGATTCAGAAGGAGACAAAACCGACTGTTCCAGCAGAAAAACCAAAAGCTCCTGAATCAGAAAAGACCAAAGAAGTGCAGGCTGACACTCTGAAGCAGGTGAAATCTGATACTCTTAAAAAAGAGGCTCAGCCGAAAATCCCGGGCAAAGTGATGGAGGAGACTCCAAAAAGAGAACTGCTGGTTTTCCACAGCGGACAGCGGAAAGACCCTTTTACTCCTCTAACTGAGAAAAAGAACTTCGAATTAGGGACCGTGCCATTACCCAGCATCGAGGAGCTTAAACTGGTGGGTATCCTGGAAGATAATAGCGGTTTCAAGGCCCTGCTGGAAAACGACCTAGGATACGGGTATATACTCCAGGCTGGAGACAGGATAAGGAACGGCTCTGTGGTATCTGTGGACAAAGAGAGGGTTATCTTTCAAATTCAGGAATACGGATATGCTAAAAACATAGCTTTAGAACTTTACACACCCAATCAAGAAGAGAGGTAGATAATATGAGGATTAGAAAACTTAAATTTGGAAAAATAATCTTTCTGGTCACCTGCTGGCTAATTATCTTTTTTGCTCTTCAAGTCCTCGGAGAACAGGAAAGAATCTTGAAATCTCTTTCCCTGCAAAACGCAGACGTTCACTCGGTCTTGAGTTTTCTGGCAGAAGAGGGCAAGAAAAATATCGTTGCCTCTCCGGCAGTTACTGGAAGTATCACCCTGAGCTTGAAGGGCGTTACCTGGAGACAGGCATTAGAGATAATCTGCAAAACCTATAATTTTGCTCTGGTGGAGAACCCAGATTATATAAGGGTTTTGCCCTTACAGGATTATCTTGCTGAGCTGACAATCACCCAGAAGCACCAGGCCGACCAGAAGACGATAACCTCCCTGACAACCGAAATAATCAGCGTGAAGAATGGTACTGCCAGTGAATTGATTAAACCTCTTAAGGCTTCACTTTCAGAGAGGGGAACTATTGACGTTGACCAGAGAACAAATTCTCTCATCGTCAAAGATATTCCGGAAAATATCGCCCGGACAAAGGAGATGGTGAAAGCACTGGACAAGGAAACGAATCAGATAAAGATATCAGCACAGCTTTTAGAGGTGCAAACCTCAGCCCTGGATCAATTGGGGGTCGACTGGAGCGTCATCCCGAGTCTGAAAGGAAACAACCAGATGACTATTGAGCAGAAGGGCAATAAACTGGTAGATGATGACAAGATCGGCAATTTTACTTACAGCACTGTGCAGACGGATTTTAACCTGAGTGCGGCCATCTCAGCCATGGTGCAGACTAACAAAGCCAAGATAGTGGCTCATCCGGAGATAACCACCGTAGATAACAAAGAAGCTTTCATTCAGATGGGCCAGAAGGTGCCGATCAAACAATTTGACGCCTCCGGAAATACAGTCATAACCTTCGTCGAGGTAGGAACAATTCTAAGGGTTGTTCCCCATATCACCTCAGAGGGAAGGATCCTGATGAAACTCAGTCCGGAGAGAAGCTCTTATCAGTTTGACGCGAATGGCGTGATCATAAACACAAATAACGCTGAGACTAACGTGGTGGTGGATGACGGGCAGACTGCGGTGATTGGAGGGTTGACCACTCAGGAGGAGACTAAACTTCAGAAGGGTATCCCGGTCCTTAAGAGCATCCCTATACTCGGATATCTTTTCGGCTATACAAAAAAACAGATCACCAACCACGATCTGGTCATCTTTGTCACCCCGACTATAGTCACCAATGAGATGAAAGGGCTAAAATCCAGTCTGGATACAGGATCAGGATCAGGAACAGGAACAAATACTCAATAAGAAATAACTCAAGGATAGCTAAAAAGGCTTTCTTTAAAAAGAAAGCCTTTTTTTATTTCGAATGTAGGGGCAGACCCCTGTGTCTGCCTTTCTCTGTTGGTCTCCAGACCTACAGAAAGCTTATCTTTTATCATCAATCCGTCATTTGTCATTGCTTTTAACAGATCGGCACAGGTCCGCCTTTAAACAGATAATTGACCAGATAAACCACATCTGAAACCGTTACTTTGCCGTCGCAGTTGGCTTCCCCTGCCTCATACGGTTTAGCTACAGGTCCTCCTTTGAAAAGATAATTTACCAGGTAAACCACGTCTGAAACTGTAAGGGAGCCATCCGCATTGGCGTCTCCGCATTTTACCATAGTTGAATGAACGAAACCAGCATAAAGTTTGAAATTGGTGCTGGTGCCAGGACCAATGGCGGAAGACTGTCCACCGGCAAAGACATACCTATCGCATCCGCTGTTAGACTTTTGTCCACCGAAACCATCTATCACATCCGTCACCAGTTTGAAACTTGCGGGAGTAAGATTTTTCTCCTGAGCCGAACCCTTTTCCGATTTCGTAGCGTCAGGGTTTATCCCGGACGTTTTTTCTGTAGCGGAGGTCTTCAGACCTCCACTTTTTTCTTCAGGCTTAAAGCCTGAGGCTGCCTTATTCTCCTTTTCCCCTTTCAAAGGAGCAGGTTTTTCTGGCAGACCTGCTAAAACTAAATTGAAAAGGAGAATCAAGGTGAAACTCAGCCAGAAGATAATTTTTGTTTTTTCTATGCTTCCACCTTGTCATTGCGAGAAGTCTCCCCGCCTTTGGCGGGGGACGACAAAGCAATCTGCCTCTCCAGGAGTAAATGGATTGCTTCGTTCCTTTCAGTCACTCGCAATGACAGCATAAGTTTCTTTCGTCAAGCATAAAGCCCGACGCTACATTCCTCTACCTTCATCATTTTGTAACCCAAGCACCATTTTCATAGAAGTTGAACTGACTCGTACTGGTATTGTAAATAATCATGCCGTTGATGGCAGTTAGGG
Source organism: Candidatus Zixiibacteriota bacterium (assembly GCA_022865345.1). Taxonomy (NCBI): domain Bacteria; kingdom Pseudomonadati; phylum Candidatus Zixiibacteriota; species Candidatus Zixiibacteriota bacterium. The sequence goes on along the minus strand of JALHSU010000183.1, from coordinate 349 downwards.
CGTCTCTCTGAGCGGTGGTCATTCTCGGAACAATCAATGCTCCGCTAGTAGAAGTTACGTCCAAAACTCCTTGAGGACTGGTCGTTCCGATGCCCACCTTCACGGCGTCCGCTCCAGTACCGCCCAAGACCAGGGCATTACTGGCACCTACAACGGCATTGGCACCGATGGCAGTGGCATTGGTCAAAAACCGCCCGTGGAAACATTAGCCCCGAGCCCTATAGCGGTGTTGTAGTGTCCCGTGGTGTTGCTGGAGAGTGCATCCCATCCCACAGCCGTGTTGTTGTTTCCCTCAGTGTTGCTGGAGAGCGTATTTCGTCCCATAGCCGTGTTGGAGGATCCCGTGGTG
>JALHSU010000182.1 GCA_022865345.1 Candidatus Zixiibacteriota bacterium | reverse complement strand
TGAATTTGAACATTAAGCTCTTCGCCTCTTTGTCCACCCAGTTTTCCTTCAACTACCGAACCCAGAAGCTGAACTATTATCCGGATTACTCTTCTTATCCAGAAATAAAGTACCTGACCAAAAGGATCAAACCCAGTGCCAATTTCGATCTTAATCTCAGCCAGAAAATCAATCTTTTGACTTTCAGTTTGAAGGTCAACAATTTATTTGATGATAAAACTCCGACCCAGTTTGGTAATTCTCTTTCGGATTTGGACTATCCCAACCCTGGAAGAAAAGTCTACGCAGGGGTAAAACTGGATATGTAAGAATTTATGGCGAACATCGGATGACTAATGACGGATAAAACATAAAAAAGACGTGACCGTAGTTCATTGTCCGTGACCGTGAACTGTAGGGGCACGGCGTACCGTGCCCAGTTCTTTCGTAGGGGCGAGGTTTCCTCGCCTAAGTCTTTATCACCCGCTTTTGATTGTAGGGGCAGACCAAAGTGTCTTCCCTTTGCTTTTAAACCTTTAATTTCCTAATTCGGATATTCATCTGTAACGTAGCTGTCAATACCGAATTCCCAGGCCGCTACCGGTTCCAGGGTTGTTCCGTTGTGCCGGTATAAGACATACCGGTTGTACTTCTGCCACAATGCCGCTGCCTTGCCAGGAGCGGTATTTATGGTCGAGGTAACCTCCTTCTCCTGAAGTTCCGAAACCGAGGTCATGGTCTCATATCCGAAGGATGTGCTTATGGTCGTGGAGACTTTAGATTCAAACATTTTGATGCTGATTCCGGCTTCCACCGTAACCGATATGCTGGTTTCATTCCAATAGCTATCGCTTTCCGTGGTAGTAACCCCTGACCTTATGAGCACACTGTTTGTCTGAACTTCTGAAGTTTGATTATGATTATGATACATAAGTTTGTAATACACCTGACGCTCCAGCCGGTAGAATGGTGAGTTGCTGATTCTCCAGTGGGGATTGCTGGAATCATAAAGAGCATCCTTAACTATGGTACAGGGTATCAGCATTGCCTTAGCCATCAGAGGAACCGTCTCTTCCGGTGGTGTATCATATCCGGTTAGAGTAGGAACGTAGGTCTGGTATGGTGCTTCTGCTAACATCGGTAAGGGTATATTAAGGACGTTCATTACCGGGTGAACTGACGGCGGAGTCGTGCTCTGCACGGCGACAAACGTTCCGGTTGAAAGATAGGCATCATCATGAGGTCCTGCATCCGGAGGATCGATTTTCCAGGAACCGAAATACCTTTCAATTATAGGTATACCGAAACCCCAGATATACTCACCTGCATCGCCTACAATTGTCAGGTCCTCACGCACACATACAACATCATTCAGGCTTGGCTTGCCATATCCTCTCTGGACTACAATCCCCAAAGCCTTGTATCCGGCAGGTGGAACAGGTATCCAGAATGAGCCGTCGTCATTTGAGCCAGTACCCCGGTCGTTCCACGCAAGTGCATAGTCAACCGGTGCAGCCAATGCAGTTGAACCTGGTTTTGCCTTTACCACCATCACTGCATGTATGCCGTTGGGGTTATAGTAATTCTTAAAACCCAGAGAGCCAACTGGTTTGAACCCATCTGTTGGCAAGGGGTGGTAGTATGACCCATCTATCGGGAGACCACTCCCCCTATCACACCAGCGATATTCAAACGAATCGCAGTACGCAACTTCTAATTCGCCCACATCCAGAACCTTGTGGTTATATACCCATACGGGCACGATTTTGCTGATTCCCGAATTGCTGGTAATAGTTAAGTTAGTCTTTCCGTAACTTACCCCGGTTACCCGAATCACAGAATCCGACACTGTTGCGACAGTTGCGATGCCTGCATCACCCATTGTTGCAGTGAAAGTCTCAGGTAATCCATTTTTATCATTGGCGATTACGGTGATTGCCTCGCTTCCGCCGGGAACGAATGAGACGCTGAGTCGGCTTACGAGCAAACTCTGCTGCGAGGGCGGCACAGGTTCAGATGATTTCGTAGGGGATTTTTTGCAGCCTGCAGCAATAACAATAAGCATCATCACCATCACTACCCATCGAATCCTAAGCTTGAGGTCGATCATAGGAACCTCCTATTTTAATTTATATCCTTTGTAATTAGTATAACAAATTCCTAAAAACTGTCAACAGAATAAAACGGAACAAAATCCACCTTTTAGGTGCGATTATTCCGCTAAAGTTGAATAGAGAGGAGGAGTATGTAGCATCGGGTCTTGTGCCCGACGAGATCGCAGGGGTGAAACAATCCGTCTGCATTGGACAGATTGCATCGTTCTTTTTCACCCTACCGGGCCTTGTGCCCGACTTTTGTCTTTTCCTTTTCCATGACTCCTTAGAACCCTTTATCCCTTCATCCCTTGATCTCTTAATCTTTTTGCCCAAAAAAAATCCCCCCTCGCCAAGGCGAGAGGGGCTTGAATTTTCTTGATGGGAGTGGTGGAGGGGGGATGCCCCGAATCCATCGGGGTGGCTGGGTTTTAATATACCAGCACACACCACTCCCAAATCCTCTGTAATATCACGCGACCTGAAAAAGATATATGCAATTTATATGCCCAAGTCCAGTTACTCCTAAAGTAACAGTTTAAGGTCAAGTCTCACTCCTTATATACCACTTTACCTTTCTCCCGTAACTAAATAATCATTAAAGAGTTATGACCTTAACTCTTAACCGGCATATTCAAATCTGAAAACCCATCTTTTTGAACCTGTTCTTGACAAAGAACTGTAAATAATATAATCAAAACCAGATTTTATGCAAGCAAATTCATACATTTTGCAACTTTTTTTACAAAAAAATCATAGCCCAAGCCTGCACGCATCCTCGCCTGACCTGAGATTGATGCGCTGATTTGACTTTTTTCTCCTGGTTTTGATAAGACTTAAAGTATCACTTGAAGTAAATCTGGATTGGCGATGGTAACTGGGTATGGATGCGGTACTGAAGTCTTGGAGACCTATCAGGGCGAGGAAACCTCGCCCCTACAATTTATCAAATGGCAGACACAGGGGTCTGCCGCTACCCGTCTCACGTCATTTAAAGAATCCTTCATCCACTTTCACGTCAACAGAATTTTTATCCTTAAGTAAATCCTTTCTCTCTTTCAGCCATTCCTCAAAAAGATAAACCTTTGCCGGGATGGCAAAAGGTGCCTGCGGAGAAGTGATCAGGGCTTCCCCTGCCTCAAGCATCTGAATCTCCGCTCCTAAATCTGATATATCCTGCTTGGCTGAGCTTTTTAAGATATTCCGGTCACGTTCATCTGCCAGTCCTAAGATGAAAAGGGTATTGAACTGAGATAGAAGCTCCTCGTTAATCAGCTTTGGCTGCTGGGTGATGGCACAAAGACCGGTTTTGAATTTCCTTCCTTCCCTGGAAACTTGGGCGAAGATATTTATGTCTGACTCTCCTTTTTGAGATAAGACTCTCTGGGCTTCCTCCATCACGATCAAAGTCGGCAGGATTTTTTTGAACTTGGCCGGGTCCTGATATGCTTCCCTGTTTCTGGAAAAAACCGCTCTGGTAAGAACCGCAGAGATCAAAAGCTCTTCCTGCTCAGACATATTGGAAGTGTCAATTAAGACTACCTTCCCCAGGCTTAAATCATTAATCACGTTCAGAGTGATGGAGACCTGTGGGTCACCGTGTACAAAAGGAAGCCTCAAAATCTGCTCAGCCCTTCTCTGGATAACCCCGATGGTTGATTCAAAAAATGCACCGCCTGAGGATATGCTCATCGCCAGCTCCTGAATAGAGCTTTTCGTCACCCCCACTAACCAATCATGCCTGAAATGGTGAGATAAAGCATATAGAGCCTCAACTTGAGCCTGCGTAAAACCATAAATGTGCCTGACGTCCTTTATCTCTATCTCTTTGGAGCTTATCTTGAGCTTATTATAAGGTCCCTTTAGATCTCTGGAAGAATAGACCCTCAGTCTATCTTTTGCCAGAGGATGGTCAACCAGCCCTTTGTGTTTCGGGTCACCCCCACCGTCATAATATTCACCGTGCGGGTCTAAGATCAGCATTCCGTATCTGCCCGATTCCAAGACTGAAGAAGCCAAAACTTTCATCAGATTACTTTTCCCCATCCCGGTAGTGGCAAATATCCCTATGTGATATGGAAACAGCTCTCCGCTGATTCCGATTTTAAAATCCAGAATTTCCTCACCTGAACGCAAAGAGCCGACCTCGACATCCCCCATATATTTTTTCAGGAAAAGAAAATCCTCATTATTCGGAGTTCTAACCCTGGAGAAATGCTCCGGTATGGTTCTGGGCTTTTTGAATTGGTGATTTTTGACATAACCTAAAGGCACACATCTACCGATCTTGAAAAGCCTTCTCTCTTTTTCCTGAAACTGGTAAGACTCATCCTGCCGGTCTAAAAGCATCATATTCCCTGCAGTGCGCGAAGCCCAATCCGGATCAGTTGCCTCAACCCCGTAGCTGACATCTACAATCCTTAGATAGAAAGGAAGATTCCGCTCCTCGTCCAGAGCAACCAGGATATCCCCCAAATGCAGCTCCTCCTCATAAAAAGTCCGGAAATAAATCTCAGTAATGCTTTTGCCGATAATCCTGCCTTTGTAATCCATTTTTTCTCCTCTGTGTAGGGGCACGGAGTGCCGTGCCCCTACTGTGTGTTCGCCTGTATTTTCTACAACAAGAGCTTCGCTATAAATTACATTTTATGAACCTCAAAATATTCTTTCATCCGAAACTATTGTGAAAACCTTATCACTTACATGCATTTGTACTTTTCCGAATCTGGGGCAACAGTAATGCATGCTTACGAAAATAAAAAAAGTAACATCCCAGCCGTCTCCTGCTCTAACCACAGAGGGAGGCATGATTTCATCTTTCTTCAAACGCAAAACTGATTTAGCGAATTTTTCATAGTCTTCGAAAGTACTCCATTCTTTGATCTCTTTAGCTAATTCCATAGGATTAGAGATAACTTTGATACCATCCCAGGATGTTATTTCTATACAATAAAATAGAACTGACAATGGAAGGATATTCTTCTTTTCTAACATATTGTTATTGAACAAATAATCTATCATTTTGCCAAACTCATTCTGCCCTTCAAAACGAAATAATCTGAAAGTCTTCAAATCATCAGAAACTGCTACTACAAAAGGCACAGGATGGCTAAATAGGATATGAATACTATCCATCTCAATTTTGTCAGTAGCGATCTCATAAATTGCCACGCCTTCCGTCTTGAATTCTGGAGTTTGCTGCACGGAATATTTCGAGTAAAGTGCCTCGTTTAATTTGCTATCTATTTCACTTAAGCTATCTTTTTCTAAGTCTAGACTGTAAAAATCTTTTATCTTTTCCTCCTGAGCTGCCAACAAGGCTATCTTCTTTGAAACCTCTTCTTTCCTCACATCCCTGCGGAAGCCAATTACGGAAAGAAAAATAAGGCAAGTGAAAATATTCAAAATAAGCTTTTTCATAATGCACCTTCTTTATTTCTTATCTGCGAAGAAATAATTTGTGTTTTTGCCTAAATTGAAAATCTCACCTTCTAATTTATCCAAACCCACCCTTTCCGGATTTTCCCTATCCAGGTGCCATTTCAGGGGGTTATTCTGGATATATTGCCTGATTTTGAATAGTTTATCCTCATTCCTAATGACATGTTCATAATAGTTGCGTTGCCAGACAGATGCACCGGGTGTGCCGCGAATCTGGTTAATTCGATTAGTCACAGCCGATTTGAATGACCGAACTATGGTCGGAAATGAATTTGCTACCGGTCTGCTGAACCGTTCAACTGTAGGGGCACGGCGCGCCGTGCCCCTACCATCATCTATAATCAGAATAACACCATGAAAATGATTTGGCATGATAATATATTCATCTAATATTATATCCTTTCGTAATTCGGCTGTTTTTAACCACTCTCTCTTGACGATAATACCTCTTTCATTTAATTCCATTTCCTCGTTAACCACATCTCCAAATAGAAATTCACCCCCGTCCGTGCATATCGTCACAAAATATCCACCCGCCTGGGAATAATCGTATTCCTTTAATCGAATTGACCTGCGGTGATGTTTTTCTAAATTATGTGTCATTGTCTTTGTTCTGAATCTTCCATTTTCCTTGTTTTGTTCTCCTTTTGTTTTTATCCGTCATTCGTCATCCGTCATTTTTTTATTTATTCAAATCCGCATTCAGCACCTCGTGAAAATCCCGGAACAACAAATCCCAGTCTGCAGACGAAATCCCTTTCTCCAATGCCTTGGTCTGCAATCTATATTTTATGTCCTCGATTTCGCTCCCTGAAATCCTTGCCCGGTTATGCGCTGCTGCTAAAGGATAAGGATACCCTAAGAAAGCCGGATCAGAGGAAAGATTAGATAACCAGGAGAAAATCTTTTCCGGCTCAGTCTGGTCCAGCCGGTTCACATCCACCCGGAAAGCATAATCAGAGGAGGCTTTAAGTCTGGACACATAAATCGTCCCGAACCAGTTAGGATTTTTCAGAGCTAAATCGACATCAGATAGACGACAGAACCATTTGGATTCAGGACAGAATTTCTCTGAGGTTTTGACCACCATCGGTATCAAAGGAGATTTCTTACCCCAGTAAAGAGTTGAGGTCTTGGTCACCCCGACCAGGCCAATACCTTTATTCAGAGCTTCCTGAGTAACCTCCAGAAGAAGCTCGTATGGCGGAACGATACTTGCCCTTAAGGAGCCGTCCACTAAAATCATATCCCCTTTTTCCAATCTTTTTAAAAGTTCCTTGACCAGTATCCATTCAGCAAAAAGCCGCAGACGGTCCAGAATCTTATCAATTTCAGGGACCTCATTCGGCACCTGCCCAACCAGTTCAGAATAGGCAGAAAGATATTTTTCTGCACTATTCTCTAAGGAGATGATCTCCATTTTTAAAGGTAAGAAATTCTCCTCCACTCTCTTTCCCTTCTGGAAAATAACATACCCAGCCCGGTATATTCCAATGAGAAACGACCTGGTTTTTAAGACCGTGGCAGAACCACCATCCACCGCTGCAACTTTCTGATCAAAAGACAGGTCGGGAATTTTTTCAAAGGAGAACTGGTCTAAATTCTTATCCAGAACTAAAAGCTCTTTTTCCTCAGCCCCCGGCTCGATCTCGATATGCTCAGGCTTTTCCTTCAGGGCTTCCTTAATGAAGGAGACCGCTTCAGTGACCTCTTTATCGATATTCTCAGTCAAACCTAACATCTGTTTTCCTTTTCCTATATCATCATTGCGAGCCCGCAGGGCGAAGCAATCCGTTGACTATTAGCAGATTGCTTCGTCGTTCTACTGATTCCTCGCAAAGACAGCCTGAATGTCATTGCGAGCGATCCCGCCAAAGGCGGGAGAGCGAAGCAATCCGTTTACCATGCACAAAACCTCATAATTCTTTGGACAAATCCTTCCATTCATTATTCATTTCGTTAATCAGATCAATTTTCTTTTGCCTTGATCCGCCCTTAATTTGCTTTTCCCTTGAAATTGCATTATATGCATCATCTAACACTTCATAATACACTAATTTATCAATGTTATATCTCTTTGTAAAATCCTTTACCAATTTTTGTTTGTGTTCATATACTCTTTTCTTCAAATCGCTGGTTACTCCTGTATAAATCACCGTGTTATTTTTATTGGTCATTAGATATACATAATATTGTCTGTTCATTTTTTTTCTATACCGTTACTGCGAGCAAAGGCAAAGCACTCAACTGACAGTGGAGGGATCGCTTCGTCGCTTCGCTCCTCGCAAAGACAGGCTGAAATCGTCATTGCGAGCGATCCCGCCAAAGGCGGGAGAGCGAAGCAATCCGTTGACTATTAGCAGATTGCTTCGTCGGTCAGATGACCTCCTCGCAATGACAGATGTGCAGCTCTTTTTCTCCCTTGAACCCTTAAACCCTTGAATCCTTTTATTTTATATCCAGTCCTACTATCTTCCATTCCCCTTTACTCTTTTTCAGGAAAACCTCAAGGTTTTTCTCTCCCTTGATGTTCTCTCCGCTAAAAGTAAGTTCTACCCTGGCGCTGTCCTTTCCCTCAGGGATGGAAAACCTTCTCCGGGTGAACTGCAGGTTTTTGACTTCCCCACCTGTGGTCGATCCGGATGATTTCAAATTGGAAATCTCCAGGAGAAGTGAGTTGATCAGAGAATCCCGGTTTATCCCTCTGGTGCTGTAGACCGAATCCAGGACCGCCCTATCCTGGGTAAGGACTCCCCTTTCAAAAACACCCATCACATCTTTAAGCGGAACTATCTCATCAACTTTTTCTTTCTGCTTGCAACTTGAGAAGAAAAACACCAGAATAGAGATTATGGTAAATTTTACCGCAGAAGTTAAATATCGCATTGTCAAAGCCTCCTTCTTTTTCGACTGGGCGGCTGACCTCCACCCTACAAATACTTGATTCTATGTCCTTTATCCTGTATTTGATTTCGCCTTCATTTTTATTTTTGAAGCAAAAATCTCATCTTCCAGCCTATCCGTCCCTGTTCTTTCCGGATTTTCCCGGTCCAGATGCCACTTTAAAGGATTAAACTGAATATATTGCCTGATTTTATTTAGTTTATCTTCATTCCTGATTACGTGTTCATAATAATTGCGCTGCCATAGCCGCCTGGGAAACGGCTTCCATCGATTGATCGACACATTTCGAATATATTCATTTGTGGTCATTGTTTTGAACCACTGGACGATCCTGTGTGTTCGCCCGACATATTGGGGCAGACACGCAGGTCTGCCCCTACCATAACCACGATGCCATGAAAATGATTGGGCATAATGACAAATTCATCCATTTCAACATTCTTGAATTTGTTCTTTATCTCCATCCACCATTTTTCTATCATTTCGCCCGCTTCGCTCAAAATCATTTTCTCATCTTTTAATTCACCAAATAAATACTGCTTGTTTTGTGTACATA
>JALHSU010000181.1 GCA_022865345.1 Candidatus Zixiibacteriota bacterium | reverse complement strand
GCAGGGCAAAAAAGTCGGCTTGCCAGCTAACATCAGCCCCAGATTATAAGGATGAAACCCGTCCACGTCTTTTTCCGGTGAAATCGCCTTGATGATCTTCTCCTCGGAAATCTGCTCGGGCAGAGGAAGCTGAACTAAGATCCCGCTGATTTGTTCTTTATGATTCAGCTCGTCAATCAGCTCCAAAAGCTCAGACTCTTTCATCTCCTTGGGATATTTCAAAACCTCAGAATAAATCCCAGCCTCGTCGCAGGCTTTTGCCTTGCTCCGAACGTAGATTTGAGATGCTGGATTATCTCCCACCAGAACCGCAGCCAAGCCGGGAACTATCCCTTTGTTTTTGAGGTCGTCGACAGAGACTTTGACCTCTGCTCTAATCTGCTCGGAAATCTTTTTACCATCAATTAATTCAGCAGATCCTATGGATCTCCGATTGGATCCATTCTGGACATAATTGGACATTTTTAATCTCCCTCCATCTCATCATTTATAGGTGGCATATCGATTCTTATTCTTTCGATTTTTAAAGCTTTTCCAGTGTTCTGATCGATCTCCACTGAGACCGCACAGAATTTGATATCGTCCTTCGCGATCCTGAACCGGTTCGGAATCTGGGTCAGAAACCGGGTAACCGCATCTTCTTTTATAATCCCTATGACCGAGTTATGTCCACCAGTCATACCGACGTCTGTTATAAATGCAGTCCCTCCTGGCAGGATAGTCTCATCCACAGTCTGCACGTGAGTATGAGTGCCGATAACTGCGGATACCCTTCCGTCAAGATACCAGCCCAGAGCCATCTTCTCAGAGGTGGCTTCAGCGTGCACGTCGACTATTATCAGGTTGGTTTCTGGTTTGAGTTTCTCGATCTCCTGATCAGCAATGCGGAAAGGACAGTCGATTTCCTTCATATAAACCCTTCCCTGGATATTCAAAACCCCGATCTTGGTCCCGTCTTTCATCTGATAGACTACTGACCCTTTTCCCGGGTCTCTTGCTGGATAATTAGCCGGGCGTAAGATATTCGGTTCCTTATTCAGGTATTCATAGATCTCCTTGCGGTCCCAGATATGGTTCCCGGAGGTAAGGACGTTTACCCCATAGCTGTAAACCTTGGAGGCGATCTCCTTGGTCAGACCGAACCCGCCTGCGGCATTTTCCACGTTAGCTATCACGAAATCTATCTGGTTTATTTTTTTCAAATCAGGCAACATCTGCGAGACAGCCCACCTGCCTGGTTTCCCCATCAAATCACCTATTAAAAGTACTTTCAAAATGACTCCTTGTTCAAATGTAGCGATTTAGACGTCTTTGCGAGCGATTCCGCCGAGGCGGGAGAGCGAAGCAATCCGTTTGACAGTCCGCTGAAGTAATTATTTCCTCCTCCGCCCGGTGATAAAAAATTCTTCTCATCATTTTAAGCAAAATCAGAAATTAAGCAAGAAAAAAATTGAGATTAATTAGAAAAATGTCATTGCGAGTGACCCCGCCAGAGGCGGGGGAACGAAGCAATCCGTGACCTTAGGAGATTGCTTCGTTGTCCAAATGGACTCCTCGCAATGACGACATGCTGTCGACGACCGGGTGGCACCCTCAAACTTATTTGAGGGTGATAAGGTAATCCCAAATAGAAAGGGCAGACACATGGGTCGACAAGCTCACCATCTTGAGCAAGGTCGAAGGAGGGGTCTGCCCCTACGAAAAAAGGGTGGAGCTCCCGCAGAGCGGGATTTCGCAAAGCTCAACAAGAATAAAAACGGGAGGGGACAAGCCCCTCCCCTACGGAGAATCATTCGTCATCCGAAATCACGGTGCCTGCCAGGTCCCCTGACCTGGCAGGTTGGAGTTTGCTCTGTTTTTACGTCGGGTCAGGGGACCCGACGGCAACAAATTAAAAAGGGTGGAGACAAGCTCCACCCCTACGCGGTTCTGTGCTCCCGCTGGATGTTATCATCCAGCGGACACGGGCGGATGATAACATCCGCCCGGAGCAGGAACTTTTTTAGTTATTCGTCATCCGTCATAATCTTTATTTCGCATACTCGACCGCCCTCGTTTCCCTAATTACCGTAACCTTCACCTGTCCGGGATATTCCATCTCCGCTTCGATTTTCTTGGCAATCTCCTGAGCTAAATTGGCGGCTGAATTATCGTCTATCTGCTCATGCTCCACGATTATCCTTACCTCTCTGCCAGCCTGAATGGCGTAAGCTTTGGCAACACCCTTAAAGGAGTCAGCTAATTCCTCTAACTTCTCCAGTCTCTTTATATACCCCTCTAAGGTTTCACGACGAGCACCTGGACGAGCTCCTGAAATGGCATCTGCAGATTGAACTAAAATCGAATAGGGTGATTCCATCGGCACGTCCTCATGATGCGAAAGTATGGCATTTAAAACAAAAGGATGCTCACCATATTTCTGGGCGATATTATAACCTATCTGGGAATGAGTTCCTTCTGTCTCCTTGTCCACTGCTTTGCCGATGTCATGCAAAAGCCCAGCCCTTTTGGCTAAATTCGCATCCAAATCCAGCTCAGCCGCCATCAACCCGGCTATAAATGCCACTTCCCTTGAATGCTGGAGCACATTCTGGCCATAGCTGGTTCTGTACTGAAGCTTTCCTAATAGTTTGATAATCTCTGGGTGGACTCCGTGAATCCCCACGTCAAAACAGGCTTGCTCACCGGTCTCTTTGATGATTACATCCATCTCTTTCTGGGCTTTGGTTACGATCTCCTCAATCCGGGCCGGATGAATTCTGCCGTCTAAGATGAGTTTCTCCAGTGCCATCCTGGCGATCTCTCTGCGGATCGGGTCAAAACCGGAGAGTATGACCGCCTCAGGAGTATCGTCTACTATGACATCTATTCCGGTTGCGGTCTCAAAAGACCTGATGTTTCTTCCCTCTCTACCGATAATCCTGCCCTTCATCTCCTCATTCGGAAGACTTACCACTGAGACTGTGGACTCCACAGTATGGTCAGCCGCACATCTCTGAATGGCTGAGATGATGATGTTTTTCGCCTCTTTTTCCGCAGTCTCTTCAGCTTTCTCTTTGATTTCCTTTATAAGCTGGGCTGCTTCCTGCCGGGCTTGATTCTCTAAGTTCGCCATCAATATCTTTTTGGCTTCCTCAGAGGTCATCTGGGCAATCCTCTCCAGTTGCCGGTTCTGATCAGAAATTAACCGGTTTAACTCCTCATCTCTGGTTTTTATCGCCTTCTCCCTGGCAAAAAGGATTTTTTCCTTATTCTGTATGTCCCGGTCTTTTTTATTAAGTATGTCTACCTTACGGTCGAGATTGATTTCCCTTTCCTGAAGCCTTTTCTCGACCTTCTGGTATTCCATCCTCTTGTTAGCAAGTTCTCTCTCGAAATTGACCTTGGTCTTGTACCATTCATCTTTTGCCTCTAAGATCGCTTCTTTCTTCTTGAATTCAGCTTCTTTTTCCGCCTCCTGAACGATCTTCTTTGCCAGATCTTCGGCTTTAGCCAGCTTTGCCTCTCCAATCCGCCGGCTGATAAACCAACCTGCAAAGAACATCAGAACCGCAACCGCAACTCCAGCAACAATCAGCGTCATACTCATCTTTTCCTCCTTCTATAGCAAAAAACCCACTTCACTGAAAACCTCCTCCCCCGTAGGGGAAAAAGTCTCAAGTTAAGTGGGTTTAAATCTGGTTTAAAAACTATTCTTGTATCAGCTTAGCGTCTAACCACTCGATCAGAGACTGGGTCTTTTCCTCAACCTCTGACAGTTTCTTCTCCTTGTCTTCCCGTTCCTTAAAAAACTCATCTGCAATATGCAAAGCGGTTAAGACCGCAAGCTGACTATGGATTCGGGCAGGAACTTTTTCTGCTACCTCCTTCATCTTCCGGTCGACATATTCAGCTATCTGCTGAACATAAGCTGCATCTGCATCTGACCTAATAGGATATTCCTGACCGTAAATATTCACTTTAATGGTTTGTTTCTTATCCTCTTGAAGTTCTTGCGACATCTTGAATTATTTTAAATACCTTCTTTTTCCACTTAACTTGATTTATATTAAGTTTGTACCTAAAAATTATAAAGTATTAATTTAAACTTGTCAAGTAAAAAATTTATTTAATGCCTTCTATTCGAGCTAAGAGATTGTCTATCTTTCTTTTAACTTTCTCCTCCTTACTCTTTATACTCTCTTCCCTCTCTTTTATTTGAGCTTTTAGCTGGATATTTTCCTTAACCAGGCTCCTATTCTTTTCCTCAACCTCAAAGAACCTGGATGACAGGATGTTGTAGGAATTGGTTACTTGATCATTCTCCTCTTTTAATTTATCGACTTGTTCCAGAACCTGCTTTATCTTCTGTTCTAACTTTTCAAAGCTCTCCCATTGCATAGAAAACCTCCTTTTTTACTCCCTGAGCTCGGCTCCGAAACCTGTTTTAAGCCCCTCTATTATTCTTTTGTGCACCTTTTCGACTTCCTCATCCGTAAGGGTTTTTTCCTCTGAGCAATACCAGATGGCAAAAGCTAAACTCTTTTTACCTTTTGGCACCTGAGCACCTCTATAAAGGTCAAAAAGGTGGACTTTCTCCACCATCTTTCCCCCAATATCTATTATCGCCTTTTCCAGGTCTGCGCATAACTTATCTTCATCCACCAGCATGGAGATATCCCTTTCCACTCTGGGAAATTTGGGCAATGGGGTGTAAAACCCTGCTGGAGGAATCAGTTCGGAAAGTGCTTGAAAATCTAACTCCGCCAGAAATACCTCCTGTTCAATCTCAAAGAGCTTTAAAATCTCTTCATTCACTTTTCCCAGACTTCCCAAAACCCTTTCCTGGCTCTGAAGCTCAAAACTCATCCCCTCAGTGAAAAGATTCGACACTTTTGGAGAAAAGTTTATTCCTTCTATCTTCAACTCATAAAGTAGGTCTTCCAAAATGCCCTTCAAGTCATAAAAGTCAGTCTGCTTTTCTTTCTCACCCCAGAAAACCGGGGTTTTTCTTCCGCAAAGGGCAATTTCCAACTTAAACCTTTCCACTGGCTGGTTTTTCTCAGTTGACCAGAAGACTTTCCCTAATTCAAATATCCTAAGGTCCTTTTCTTTCCTGTTCAGATTCCAGGAGATGATGGAGAGTAAGTTAAAGCTTAACGACGTAGTCAAGACAGAAAGTCCCTCATTTAAGGGATTGAGGACTCTCACCGCTTCTTTAGAAGGATTAATCCTGGACATCTTCACCGGATCTACCAAGTTGTTTGAGATGACTTCAAAAAAACCTTTCCCGGATAACAGGTTTTTGATTCTTCGTGTTAACTTTTCTTCTTCAGAAATCGCGGTGAAAAGCTCCCCTCCAGCCCGGAAAGCGCTTTCTATCTTATCAAAGCCATAAATCCGGGCAATCTCCTCGATCAAATCTATTTCCCGGGCCAAATCTGGCCTGAAAGTCGGAACCTCTACTAATAAGCTCGAAGAACTTTTCTCGCTGATCTTTAATTCAAGATAACCGAGGATATTCTCAATTTCCTTTTCGCCTATGCCTATACCCAGGACCTTTGAACATCTTTCAGGTCTAAAAGGTATCTTGGCAGGGTATATAGGTTCCGGATAGTTATCCACGACCCCTTTTAAGACCTTTCCTTCGCAAAGATTCTGCATAAGATATGCTGCCCGGTCAGCCGCTTTGATTATGACATTAGTATCCGCCCCTCTCTCGAACCTGTAGGAAGCCTCAGTATTAAGCTCCAGGGAAATCCTTCCCCGGCGAATGACTCTTGGGTCGAAATAGGCGCTTTCCAGAAGAACATCCTTAGTCTTTTCTGTGACTTCGCTCTCCATTCCGCCCATAATTCCGGCAATAGCCACAGGCTTGCTTCCATCGGTTATGAGAAGAACCTCAGGACTCAAAGTTCTCTCAACGCCGTCCAGAGTGAAGAATTTCTCCTTATCTTTTGCCCTGCGCACAAGAACCTTTTTTGAATTACCTGGAAGTGAGGTGAAGAGGTTGTAATCAAAAGCATGCAGAGGATGCCCGGTTTCGAGCAAAACATAATTGGTCGCATCAACCACATTATTGATCGCTCTCATTCCACAGCATTCCAATCTTCTTCTAAGCCAGAAAGGAGATTTTTCTATTTTTATGTCCTTTATTACCCTGGCAGCATATCGCGGACAACCTGAGGGATCGTCGATTACAACCTCGATCCATTTTGACGCAGACTCCTCTACTTCTTTCAGTTGAAATTCAGGTTTTTTGAGCTTTCCTCCTGAGAGTGCGGATACATCTCTGGCTATTCCAATCATAGACAAAGCATCCGGTCTATTCGGGGTTATATCTATGTCCAGGATGAAATCCTCTAAATCTAAGACGGTGCTCAAAGGATCACCAATTCTTAGGGCATCCTCTAAAACCATTATTATTTCTGATTCCTCTCCAATTCCCAGCTCCTTTTCAGAACAGAGCATCCCGGATGATTCGACCCCTTTTAAAACTGCCTTTTCAATCTGCAAACCTGCAGGAAGCTTTGCCCCGATCAAAGCCAAAGGGGCTTTCATTCCTGCTTTTACGTTTTTTGCCCCGCAGATTATCCGGAAGGTCTCCCTGCCAGTATCGACTAAACAGACGGAAAGCTTTTCTGCATCCGGATGTTTTTCAATCTTCTTTATTTGCCCCACAATAACTTTATCAAGACTCGTGCCCCAGGACTCGATTGACTCAACCTCCAGACCGGCAAAAGTCAGCTTATCCGCCAGCTCCTCGGCTGACCAGTCGAAATCGACCAACTCCTTAAGCCATTTATAACTTACTTTCATCTGATTTCAAGCTTGCTTTTATATGAATTATTATTTAATGAAACAGCAGCCTCTGAAAAAAATCCGTTTCAGAACTGTCTTAAAAATCTCAGATCATTCTCATAGAACAGGCGGATGTCATCGATCCGGTATTTCAGCATGGCAATTCGATCCACTCCCAGCCCAAAGGCATATCCGGTATACTTTTCTGGATCATAACCCACTGCTTTGAAAACTTCCGGATCGATCATCCCTGCTCCCAAAATCTCCAGCCAGCCTCGATATTTGCAGACACTGCACCCTTTTCCCTTGCAGATAATACACCTGATGTCCACTTCAGCCGAAGGCTCAGTAAAAGGAAAGAAACTTGCCCGGAACCGGAGTTCTACATCCCTGCCGAAAAACTCTTTTACGAAAGCAACCAGAACCCCTTTTAGATCAGCAAAGGTCACACCCTCATCCACATAGAAACCTTCCACCTGATAAAAAAGGCAGTAGCTCCTGGCATTTATTGCCTCGTGTCTATAAACTCTTCCTGGAGCAAGGATTTTGACTGGCGGATTTTTTTTCTCAAAAACCCGGACCTGCACGGGCGAGGTATGAGTCCGGAGAATCAAATCGTTTGCCAGATAAAAAGTGTCCTGCATATCCCTGGCTGGATGGTCCTGGGGAAAATTCAGGGAGTCGAAGTTATAATAATTGGTCTCTATGTCCGGACCTTTTGCCACCTCAAAACCCATCCCGTAGAATATCTCTATGATCCGGTCAAGGACCTGGGTAAGAGGATGCAGTTTCCCTTCCCAGCTTCTGCGTCCGGGAAGAGTGTAATCGAAAAACTCCTTTGGAGATTTCTGCTCTTTTTCCTTAAGTGCCAGGAGTCTTGACTGCAGAAGCTCATCTAACTTTTTCTTGAGAGAATTTGCGCTTTCGCCTGCCTTAGGCTTTTCCTCTGCAGAAAGCTCTTTTAATTCCCTGAGCAGCAAAGAAAACTTACCCTTCCGGCTGAGGTATTCGGCTTTAAGCTCTTCAAGTTCTCTCAGAGTTGAGGCTGATTCTAATCTATCGATTACCGCCTTTTCGAGCTCCTCTAATCTTTCTGAAAAAGTCATCCTAAATTAATTTAGAGTTTATGCCGCGCCTGTACTTGATTTGGCAAGCTTTACCAGGCTTTCAAAAGTGTTGAGGTCTTTAACTGCTATCTCCGAAAGCATTTTCCGGTCAAGCATCACTCCAGCTTTTTTCAAACCTGAGATAAAGGCCGCATAGGTTAAGCCGAATAGTCTGGCTGCCGCATTTGTTCTGGTGATCCAGAGTTTGCGAAAGTCTCTTTTCTTGTTTCTCCGGTCCCGGTAAGCATAGACCCCTGCTCTGACAACCGTCTCCTTTGCAGTGCGGAGCAGCTTTCTGCGGCCTCCGTAGTAACCCTTGGCTGCTTTAAGTATCTTCTTTTTTCTTCTTCTGGTGGCGACCCTGTGGGTAGCTCTGGGCATTTCTCCTCCTTTCTATCCTGTTCGCAAGAGAGTTTACCTTATCAGGCAGTTATAAGTTTCTTTATCCTTGGATGATCTCCCTTGCTGACCAGGACCCTCTTTCTTAATTTTCTCTTCCGTTTGGTGGTCTTGCTGCTGAGGATGTGGCGCCTGAAGGCTTTGTTCCTTTTAATCTTACCTGTGCCTGTAAATTTGAACCTCTTTCTGGCGCTTCTGGATGATTTGATTTTGGGCATTTTAAATGTCTCTTTTTATAGTTTATCCTTTGGGCATGAAAGTCAGTGATAGGTTTCTGCCTTCCATCTTGGCTTTCTGCTCGATTATTCCCAGGTCTTTCAAGTCCTCCTCAAGCCTCTGGATGATCTTATGACCTAATTCCTGATGGGCCATCTCCCTGCCGCGAAACTCCACAAATACTTTTACCTTGTTCCCTTTTTCTAAAAACTCCTGGATGTGCTTAAGCTTGAACTGGTAGTCGTGTTCTTCTATTTTAGGTCTCAGCCTCATCTCCTTCATCTGGATGACATGCTGTTTTTTCTTGGCACTTTTTGCCTTCTTGTTTAACTCATATTTAAATTTTCCATAATCCATGATCTTGCACACCGGAGGCTTGGCAGTGGGTGAGATCTCCACTAGGTCAAATCCTTTTTCTAAAGCCATTCTTAATGCTTCTCGGGTGGGAACAATCCCTATCTGTTCGCCGGTGGTATCGATCAACCTGACCTGAGGGACTCTTATCCTTTCGTTAATCCTGATATATTTATCTGCTATATTTCTCACCTCCTTTGCGGTTTTTATTGTTTAGAGACAATTTCCTGTTCGATCTTTGCAATTATATCTTCTAAGCTGAACTCCCCTAAATCTCCTGATCCATGCCTGCGTACCGAAACAGTCTTTTTCCCTTCTTCCTTTTTACCCAGGATGAGCATATAAGGGATTTTCTCGACTTCGGATTCCCTGATCTTGAAATTTATCTTTTCGTTGCGCTCATCTGATCTGACTCTAAATCCTTTCTGTTCCAGAATCTTTTTTACCTCCCGGGCGTAGGCGTGTTGCTCTCCGGTTATAGGCAAAAGAGAAATCTGAACCGGTGAAAGCCAGACTGGGAAAGCTCCTGCATAGTGCTCTATCAGAAGTCCGAAAAAACGCTCCAGCGATCCTAATAGTGCCCGGTGAATCATTATGGGCCTTTGAAAGGCTCCATCTTTTCCTACAAAGTGCAGGTCAAACCTCTCCGGCAGGTTGAAATCGAACTGCAGGGTAGTGCATTGCCAGGCTCTGCCTAAAAGGTCTTTCACCTTTAAATCGATCTTTGGTCCGTAGAAGGCTCCACCACCCTCGTCCACCTTAAAAGGTAAATTATGTTTAATCAGGGCTTGCTTCAAAGCTTCAGTAGCTTTCTCCCAGGTAGCAGGATCTCCAATATATTTTTCCGGACGGGTAGCTAAGTACACCTCATACTCTTGAAAACCGAAAGACCTGAGGAAAAACAGGGTAAAATCCAGCAGTTTAATGATCTCTTCTTCAAGTTGTTCCAGCTGACAGAATATGTGAGCATCATCCTGGGTAAATCCCCTAACTCTTAACAGCCCGTGCAGAACCCCGGAGCGCTCGTATCTGTAAACCGTGCCCAACTCTGCCCATTTAATGGGAAGCTCCTTATAGCTCCTTAATTTCGATTTGTATACCAGTATGTGAAAAGGGCAGTTCATCGGCTTGATCTCGTACTCCTCCTCCTCGATCTTCATTGGAGAGTACATATATTCGGTGTAGAAATCAGTATGACCGCTTTTTTTCCAGAGGTCCAATTTTGCTATATGGGGCGTGTTCAGAAGCTCATAACCTGCCTTATAATGTTCCTTTACCCAGAAATCCTCAATCAGTCTGCGAATCAGGGCACCTTTAGGATGCCAGAAAACCAGTCCTCCTCCCGCTTCATCGTAAATGTCAAAAAGGTCTAACTCCCGGCCCAATTTTCTGTGATCCCTTCTTTTTGCCTCTTCCAGTCTTTTGAGGAAATCGTCTAACTCTTTCTGGCTGGGGAATGATATCCCATAGATTCTCTGAAGCATCGGATTTTTTTCATTCCCTCTCCAGTAAGCACCGGCAACTTGCAACAGCTTAAAAGCCTTCACTTTTCCGGCTGAGAAAAGGTGAGGACCGCGGCAGAGATCCACAAAATCGCCTTGCTTGTAGATACTGACTTTTTCACTATCAAACTCAGCAATCAACTCTAATTTATATTTTTCACCTTTTTCTCTAAAAAGATTTGAAGCCTCGTATTTAGAGAGTTCTTCTCTTTCAAAGGGAAGGTCTTCCTTGATAATCTCAGCCATTCCTTTTTCGATTTTCTCTAAATCCTCAGGGGTAAAGGGCTCCTTTTTATCGAAATCATAATAAAACCCTTCCTCTATAGCTGGACCAATCCCTAATCTGGTGCCTGAAAAAAGCTCTTGCACTGCTTGAGCCATAATATGCGAAGTGCTGTGCCAGTATGCAGTTCTGCCCTCTGGATCCTCAAAGGTCAAAAGCTTAACGCTATAATTCGGTTCTGAGCCAATAACAGCAGACAAGTCCTTCAGCTCACCATTCAGCCTGGCTATCAGATAACTATCCGGTTTTTCCTTGCATCCGGCGCGAGCCGACCATTCCACAAAATCATCCCATTTAGGATTTTTCTTCATTTGCTCCATCCAGAAAAGCTTATAAAAAATTACCCCGAAACAGGGGTCAGGTACTCCCTTGCGTCTTTCCCTACTACGAACTATGAACTATGAACCATTAACCGTTTTTCCTGGTGGGCGATACTGGAATCGAACCAGTGACCTCTTGCATGTCAAGCAAGCACTCTAACCATCTGAGCTAATCGCCCTTTAATACAGTTTAAGAGTTTAAAAGTTTATGAGTTTAATCTTGTTTTTCCACCTTTGAACTGTTGAACCTTTGAGTCTTTGAACTTCTTCTTTGACCTTCCCGCATTCTTGCGGGACACTCTAACCATCTATAGCTAATTGCCCGATAATACAGTTTATAGTTTTAGAGTTTAGGAGTTTAAAAGTGTCGACCTCTTAAACTCTTCAACCCTTCATCCCTTTATCCCTTCAACCTTTATCTTTAATTTCTCTGAAATTCAGCAAAACAACTCAAAACATTTCACGGCAAGCTAATATAAATTTAAGCTCACCCACTGTCAAGTGAAAATAAACTTACTTATCTTATATCGGAATAATCGATATCTGTTTGAATCTTTCGCTAACCCGTGAGAATTTATATTTAACCTAATAGTTTTATCCTGCCTTATATCTGAAAAAAGATTATAACCGGATTTGGACTTCATTGCCTGAAAAAAAGCGACGCTTAACTGTATGGGGAGAAAAAGTCAGAATAGCGAATTTATTAACTCAGTTTTGTGCTTCAGAAAGCCTTAAAAAGACTTCAGATTTCTGAAACTCATTTTTTAGTTGAGAAAGGTAATCGAGGATTTTTGTTTTTTCCAGTCCGAGTATTGTCCAGCAATCCTCATCTGTCGGGCTAAGACTGCTGTGCTCCAGATCGACATTAAGGAGATTGGCTAAATAATCCGCCAGATGAATGATCATCACTGCTTCCTTGTGAGATGAAGCTTGCCTGGGCAGATGGTGAAATCGAACTACTTGATAAAGCACCCCTGAAAGATGACTTTTAGCGATAAATTTAGCACTTATCTCTGCATGATCTATCACCGGAGTATTTGAGCTTTTTTTGGCTTTTCCCAGAACCGACTTGTTATCTTCTGGATTATTCTCTTGATTGTAAGAGGAGAAAATAACCAGCTTACCCAGATCATGTAGAAGACCCAGGGTGAACAGAATATCTAACTTCAAAGGTTTATGCGGATAAAGATAGCGTCCGATCATTCTGGAAGCACAGGCACAGGCTAATGAATGACGAAATAAAAACTCCTGGTATTCCTGTTCAATGGGTGTCACGTAAGTGGATAAGACCAGAGTTTTGATTTCCTCTCTACTCAGAACGGACAAAGCCTGCTTGACACTGGTCAGGCTTTCTCCTTTTTGACTCTCAGAACGGTTGACCAGCCTTAAAGTTTTAAAAGACAATGCCGGATCTTCTGAAATAAGCGAAACGATCTCGTAAATAGAGCTATAAGGGTCAGTGATCAAATGAATGATTTCCTGGAAAACCAGATTAGGAGTAGGCAGGTTTCCCTCAGTTTTGTCAAAAGCTGATTTGACTTCCTTTTGTTCAGAAAAGGATTCTTTCATCTTTTGAATTGTCTAAGGGGGCTTAAATAAAAAGGGGGCGAGCTTGCTAAATCAAAATATCCAGGATTTTATCAGCAACTTTAGAATAAACCTCAATCCGGGAATAGTATCCCTGAGCTAACTTCTTTTTTACCTCTATGATCTTTTCCTGACGAACATCAGCAGTAGAGGAGATAATTTTATCTTTACCAGGTGGTGATACTTCATGTAGAGTTGACTTCTTTAAGTTATCAATCTTTTTGCTCTGAATTTCATGCCTGGAATAAACGGAATTTAAAAGGTTTATCCTGGGTGAATTGACTTTGAATCCGGCTTTAGCATTGACCTGATTTATATCAGATTTTGCTTGTAACTCTTTGACATTCTTGGAGGTAGATAATTCAATCTTGTCTAGTGGAACAACTTTTGAGCTTGAGATATCTTTAACTCTGTTAGAAGCGATCTTGAAATTCAGACCAACTTTTTGGATTTTCATCTTCTTTTACCTCTATTATGATTATCGTCTTTAATCTTTAAAACTTAAATTTAATTTCCCCACGAATGGTAGGGGCGTATTGCTATACGCCCTTGATATATCACAAGGAGCTGTTTTTGCTTATAGAATAGATGGTAGACGCAGACTTTAGTCTGCGTTAGTATACCACTCGAAGCATGCTGAGTTTCGTAAAAAAATGAAGGACTCCTCCCACCCTTTTTGACCCCAACTCCTTAGAATTTAAACCTCTTGCTATTCTGAGAAGCTTTATAGTTTTTTAGAATTTTTTTTAAAGCTCTCAAAGATGGAATGCTGGATTCTATAATCACTACTTTTTAGCACTACCTGCCTCCCTAATTTTTTCGCTGGATTGATTATAATAGGAGCTAAAAGGTTAAGTGTAGATTGTTCTAGTTTGCCAGATGGAGTTACGGTAACGTAGATTTTAACTTTTTTCAAATCCAGAATCTCTATATCTTCAAGCTCCTTCTTCGGTATCTCTGGTTTATAATCCCTGAGAAAAATGAGAGGGTCAATTAAAAGAATGGCTAAATCCGGTTTCTCCACAGATTGCAGCCATAAAAATGGATCGAACTCTTTCAGCTTCAGAAAAACGTACTTCTTTTCCTGAGGGAAACCGTAAATCCCTTTGCTGAAATTGTAAACCTCTTTTGAAGAGAAAGAGATTTTGCCAAAACGCGAAGTCAAAATCTCCATTTGCCCCCCTTTTGTAATCAGAGAAAGTGGGGGCTATTTCTCCTCGAAGTAAACAAAGCTGCTATCAATCGCCTCAGAGGAAAAAGGGGTTCTCTGATTTCGCAGTTTGTTCAGCCTGGCACTGAGTTGCTCCTTTTCCTTCTTGGAGGAAAAACCAGCTTTCTTCTGGGTTTGATGGTTAAGTTTATTTTTGATTTTGAAGAACATATTTTTATCAAGTCGGATCAACTGATTTTTTTTAACTATCTGAGTTAGGGGGATCTTAGCCTAAAGCAGCATATGTCTGGAACAAAACTACAGTTTACTCCGGATAATCCTGTTTTCTCTTAGGCTTTTCCTTTATCTTTTCCCTGATAGTCTTGGCTAATTCGGCAGCTTCTTCCTTCCCTGCCTGGGATGCCTTTTTGTTTTCCTCCTGTATCTTGAAATAGACCTCCTCCCGGTGAACAACTACCTTTTGAGGCGCAATCACCCCCAGTCTGACCTGCCTGCCATGAATTCCCAAGACCGTTATCTTGACATCATCCCCGATGGTGATGCTCTCCCCTAATTTTCTGGTAAGAATCAGCATCTTTACTTCTCCTCTTGAAATTTACAGACCTTTTTTCAGCTTAAGCGAGAAAGCCAGGCTGAGGAAAAATTTTTGATCTCCTGTTTTAGACGAATGGTTTTTTCGCAGGTAAGCCTCTGCCAGATCAGCTCGTTGATTTTCTTATCCTTTACTCCAGTTATATGGACGCCATTATTCAATTTTATTTCAGAGGTAATGATCTTCTCTGACCCGGGAGTCAATCTCACTTGATTTAAAGCGGATGCCCGCTCGGTTTTTTCAATCGGGATCCGGGACGAATTCGCCTTACCTTTTAAAAGGGAATTAACCCTTTTTAATCCACCAATCCCTGTGTATATGTCAGCCATAGGTCTTTTTCCCCGATTTTATTACCCTACTTTATCTAAAACCAGAGGGGGCATTACCTTGCCCTGGTTATGCGAGGGGTTCCTTAAATAGGAGACAGGAGAGGGCTCCATTAAGAATTTGATACTCCGGTCTATATAACTCATCGAATCTTTTATCAGCTCTTCATTCCTTTCTCTTTGAATTTCCACTTTGCGGTGTAAATCCACTAAGGTTTTCTGCAGTTCTTCCAGTTTAGAAGAGTGAGAGCTATCCAGAAGCTGGATCAGTTTAGTAAGGGAACCTTTTCTCTGGTCAATTTTAAAATCCTTAAAAAGCCAGGAGGTTATCTTCATCCTTTCTTTCTCTAATTGCTTGGCTTGGATGAGGGCCTGCTCCTGTTTTATAATCGATTCCTCCAGACGACCAAAACGATTATTTATCAGACATTCCTGTTCTTCTGTCAGCAGGTTGAGAAAATTCTCCAGCGACCCCACCTCTTTATGGATCAATTTTATCAGGCTTAGAACTTGCTGTTCCAACAGACCTCCCCTTTTAGTAACTCTGGCATTATTTTAGTCGGCAAATCCAGCTAAGAGCTTAACCCTCTGGAACCTGATAGACCTGCTCGGATACCGGCTTGAACTTCCCCTGATCCGGCTCTGCTGATTTCAATCCATAAGGGAGAAGCAAAGCCATAAGTATTATCAGCAGTATTAAAATGAACTGAGACCTTGTCATAAGACTCCTGAGTAAATTTCATTAATTTTTTTCAGCAACTTATATGCCTTATTTTCAGGATTTAAAGTGATAAAGGACTTCTCCGCTTAACTTCTTATCCCCCGGTCAATTAATTTGTTCTTGAATTGCTAGCTTAAAGAATTTATAGGTTCAAAGATAAACTGAACCAGATTTTTCGGAACTATCTTCCCCTTTTTTAAGAAATATCTTCCTGAACTTTTTTAGACTAACTTGTTGTCTATAGAAATCGATTTCAGCCTCTTCATTATCAAAAGAATCCTCTGACTTTCTGCCAGGATCCTTTCCAGATATTCTTCTATCTTCTCCTCGATGACTTTATTCCTCTGGAATTCTATCTCCCCGTATTGATTTATAGAATAAACCCCTCCCACTTCCATCCGCACCAGCTTAATCAGCTTGGACATCTCTGAGGTGGCTTTGGAGGATTGGTTCACCAGATCCAGCACGTCCTCGCTGATCTTGGCGGGTAGATAGTTCCTGGCTTTGGCAGTTGCGGAGGCCAGGTTTAATGCTACTCCTTTAACCTGCTCTACAAAATTCTCCATCGATTTGAGTACTTCTTCTATTTCTTCAAAAGAGGTATCCCCGTTCACCTTTCCGGACGAAAGAGAGCTTTCCTTATTTTTTTCGTTCATTTTTTCCTCGGCCTAAGAAGTATTTGGCCTGTCAGATTATCGGCTTAAAAGAGTATGAATTTTATTTTTTAATTCTGAAAGGTTAGAGGATTTGACCAGATAGGCATCTGCCAGCCAGGTCTGAAAATTATTTTTGTAGGTGGAATAGCCTGAGTTCAAGATCACCGGTAGATCCTTGTTCTGTTTTTTTAACTCGGTCAAAGTCTGTAAACCATCCTCTTCCCCGGATAACTTTATATCTAAAACCACTAAATTTATATTCTCCTTCTCCGCCATTTTCAGGGCTTCGGTATTATTCCTGGCTAATTTTACCTCATACCCCTCATCCCTAAGCTCTTTCTGATAAAGTTCCAGGATGTACTCCTCATCATCGACTATTAGAATGCTGTCCATCTTTACCTCCTTTTGGGAAAAAATTTATCTCCAGACAGAGTCTGGCTTTGTCTTCGGGTTTGTATTTCAGGGTTCCTCCTAAATTTCTTATCAAAGTGGAAGCCAGGGAAAAACTTGAGCTTTTCTCTGGAAGAAGAATTGAATTGACTGGCATCAAGCTGAAAGTAAGGCTAACCTGTTCGTCAAAAGGTTGGGTGGTGATGTAAAGAGAGCCAGAGGAGCTGGAATTGGAGAGCATATAACGAAGGATATTCACCAGGGAAGAACTCAGCAATTCCGGATTGAGGTGAAGCTTAGGGAGTTGTGTATGCAGGTTTTTGATCAGATAAATCCTTTTCTCTTTTAATTCGCCTTTAAGCAGTTCCAGACTTTGCTCCAGGCTCTGATTCAGGTCCAGTTCCTCGACTGTATTTTCCGGGACATAGACATAATCCAGGAAATTGGTAAGCAGGTCCTCCATCCTCTCGGTCTGCGAAGCGATTATTTCCAGAGACTTGTAGTTCTCATCCTGAGGGGAAGTCTTCTTCAAAATCGAGCGGGCAAATCCACCGATTATGGTCATCGGGTTTCTTAACTCGTGCGCTACCTGAAAGGTCACCTCCTCAATCGCCTGCAGTCTTTCCATCTTGATCATCCTTTGACTATTCTCCGCTATTTTCCTGTTGGCTTCTTCCAATTCCATCAGTTTCTGCTCCAATCTCTGGTACAGCCTTGACCTCTCAATGGCACTGCCGGCATGGTGGGCGAAGATCTGGAGAAGCTTTAAATCTTCGTCTTTTATCTCTTTGCCGGTCACGAAATTATCCGCTAATATTATGCCTTCTACCTTATCCACTGAAATCAAGGGGGCCAATGCCAGCTTACGGGTGCCTATGGTTTCAAAAAGGGTTGAGGTAAAAGAAGGAGAGTAGTTGGCCTCATCCAGATAGCGAGCCTGCTTATCCAGAACTGACTGGATCAAAGGATTATCTTTTTCCCTTATCGATACCTTTATCTTCTGAACGATTTGATTTACTTCGATATCCTTTTGTTGCAATGCAGAACGGTAAGACTTCAGGATATCTTCCAGGGATTGATATTGTTGAGAAAGGTTATTCCAGATTCGGTATGCTTCTTCCCGATTAGAAGGTCCGATAGCCATCTTCCCTTCCAGATAGGTTCCTTTTTCATCCATCAGCATAAGAAAAGCCCGGTTGAATCCCAGCCCCTGTCCGGCAGTGACTGCGATTAAGATGATTTCAAGGATCTCGTTAAGATTTAGGGTACTTCCCAGGACTTTTTCCACCTCGTCGATGATGAAGAGCTCGGCGATCTTCTGCTTCAGCCCCTCTTCCAACTTGACTTTATCAGTCTCATCCTCCAGAAAACCTATTAACCCGCAGGTTGAACCGCTTTTCTCCTTAATTGGTGTAGCCCTGATGGAGAGATAAACCTCTTTTCCCCAGATGCTTTTGTATTTGACTCTTTCGACTGAAAAGGGCTCGCCTTGTTCTAAGGTCTGTTTGAAATTCGCATCCACCCCTGCAGCTTTGACATTCTCTAACTCCAGGACATTCAAGCCAATCGAATCTTCAGGCTTAGAACCCCCCAAGACTCTGGGGAAAAATTTATTGACGTATTTGACCTCCCCTTTCTGATCACATATGAAAATTCCCACTGGAATTTCAAGAAAAATGTCCTTGAGCTGCTCGACCAGAAGGTCTAAGCTCTGTATTTTCTCTGAGGTAAGCTGTATTTCCATTTTTTTTAATAAGAGATATTCTCTTTTGAGCTGAATGTCTTCTTTTGAGAATTCCGCGTATGCCTGAAATAATCTACCAGGCTTTTTTTGAGCCTGGCATTAAAGCTTTCCATTTCTTCTGGGAGTAGTCCGCTTAAAGCTTCGGCTTTGATTTTTTCTGAAGAGTAAAGCTCCACTCCTACATAAAAGTCATGTTCTTCAGATTCCTCCACCTTTTTTATTTTCCCCAGTATTCCCTCCAGAGGTCCTAACCCTTTGAATTTTATAGAGAGGTTGACGAAGGAGCCTTCATTAAAAAAATTATCAGTCAGAAGCAGTATCCCCTGGTCATTGAATTCGAGGATTTTCCCAGATCCTTCTTTTGGCATCTCTTTTTCCTCTGGAAAAAGGACTTTGAAATTGACCGGTTCTTCGAACTCTAATTCGATGGCTTTTCTCTTTTTCTGTTCTCTGGCAGGTTTTCTTTCTTTTAGCAAGCTCGTATCTGCATTCATCGCTTCTCCTTGTTTTAAGCTGATTTTTTGGATATCCATTTCCCCATGAGTATCTTTAGTGTGAATGTTGCTCCAATATTTATTTGATTCTTTTTGCAAAGCTTTAAATAAGAGGAAGCCTCGCTACCAGGGTATCTCCTTTTCCTGGATTACTAATTGTCTCCAGTTCTCCTTTATGTTCCTGCAAGATCTGAGTGCTGCTCAAAATCCCGAAGTCCTGTTTCCCCTCTGTTAGCCAGGGGCCAGTAAATTCTGATGCGATATGTTCCTCCTTAAGCGATTGTTCTGACTGATCATTAAACACCACTTTAAGAAATCTTCCTTCTTTTTGAAAATTCACCCCTAACTTTCCTCCCCGGCTGATCCTTTGCTTGGCGTTGAGCATCAAGAACATAAACAGTTTCTTCAGTTCTAAGGAATTCCCCTTAACTTTGGGAAGTTTTTCAGTCAGGTTTAGATTCAATTCGATTTTCTTATCTTTAAGACAAGCCTTGATTAAGGGGAGGATTGAGTTGAACAGGTAGATTAAGTCCACGTCCGTTTTAAGACTTTTTTCTTGAGTTTTCTGACAAGCCAGGTCATTCAAACAGTTAATCAGCTCCGCAATTCTCTGAGCACCTTTCTCGATTGCAGCTAAATCCTCAGTCGACTTGGAGGAATTCTGGGATTGCGACGTCCTCATCCTGAGTATCTGCGCTTTTCCCAGGATGATCTGCAAAGGGTTATTTATCTCATGTGCGACTCCACCCACGATCTCTCCCAGGCAGGCCAGCCTTTCCATCTCCTGTAATCTCTGTCCGGAGATCTCTACCTGCGCCTCTTTAACCACCTTGTTATTTTTATCACTCAAAGCTAAAACCATCTTTTCACCCGCCTTTTTTGACCTTTTAAATGGTTACATCAATATGAACTTGATTTTTTCTCCCTGCATCCCCGTCTTTCACCCCGGTTCTTTCCTTCTGGGTGAGTTGAGACTCGTTATTCATCTTTGGTCTGGGCGAGGAGCGTTTTTTCACCTTTATAATCGATTTTTCACCTCTGCGGACTCTTTTTCCAGACGATATCTGGGAGATGCCGCTTCTGAAAACTTCCTCTTGGCTCATATTTTAAAGGGCAAATTTATCTCGAATCATTCCTCTCAATTTCATAACTGCCTTAGTGTGGATCTGGGAGACTCTGGATTCAGAGATGGTCATGACCTCGCCTATCTCCTTCAGGGTCATCTCCTCGTAATAATAAAGGGCTATGACTAACCTCTCCTGTTCAGAGAGATGCTTAATCGCAGATACCAGAAAAGCTTTCAGCTCCTTTTTCTCCAGGTCGTTCAGGATATTTTCGCGAGCAGCAGCTTCTACTGTTTCTATCCGGGGGATCTGGCGATTGTCCTCCTCTTTATAGACCAGGTCATCTAAGGAGAGGACGATGGAGCAAGATAGATCCCCTTTAGCCGAATGGATCTCTTCAACCGGGATCTTCAAAAATTTAGCCAGCTCCCGATCAGTGGGTATTCGTCCTAATTTATTCTCCAGCCTGGTTAAAGCCCGGTCTATCTCCCTGGATTTTGCTCGGGTAGATCGTGGCACCCAGTCCAGCGCTCTTAATTCATCCAGGATTGCTCCTCTTATGCGAGGGACCGCATAGGTTTCGAATTTGACCCCCCTTGAGGGATCGAAATTGGAGAAGGCTTCCACCAGACCGATTACCCCGGTGCTTACCAGGTCCTGTAGCTCCACTGATTTGGGAAAACCGAGAGCCATCCTCCCGGCTACGCTTTTGACTAATGGGAGATATTCGGCTAAAAGCTTCTCTCTTCTAATCGGGTCTTTACTTTTCAGGTAAACGCCCCAATCCTTTTCCATGGTCATCTTTTACCCCCTGACAGTTTTATGGCTTTTAAGGTGAGCTGATTTAAAGGATCAATTATTATTATCGTCCGTTTCATCGGTTTTTTTCACAACCTTTCTGGTTTTAATTCCTTCTTCAACCCCACTTCCCCCGTGAATTCATTTTCCAGGCTTATGCTACCTATAGAATAAACCCTGGTCCCGGAAACAATCTCTTCATAGGAAAGCACCCCTAAATCCGGAATGCTCTCTCCTATAAATCGTCTGAAGGGATATCTGGCTTTGGAGGAAAGCAAGACTGCTGGCTTAAGGCCTTTGCTCTTAAGCTCTTCAGTTTTTTGTCTGCATTCGTTTACTAATCTTCCTGCAAGCTCAGGCTTAAGGTCCAGCTTAAAATCTGTAAGCTCGCCTGAAGGAGAGAAAATCTGGTCTAATTTCGGGTCCAGGGTAAAAACGGTTATCTTTTCTTCAGAATCCAGATACTGCCGGGTAATGGTTCTTTTCAGTCCTGCCCGAACCGCTTCAGTCAGAAGCACAGGCTCTTTTATCTGTGGACTCTTTTCTGCTAACACTTCAAAGATGGTGAGCAAATCCTTTACTGGAACTTTCTCCTTTAAAAGACCCTGAAAGACTTTTTGAATGGTCACCAGCGAGAGATTTCCAGGATAGATTTCCTCTACTAAAGCGGGATACTGTATCTTCAGCTCTTCCAAAAGGTCTTTGGTTTCCTGCAGACCGAACAGCTCATAAGCATTTTCTTTAAAAAGCTCAAACAGGTGAGTAGTCAGAACCGCTTTTGGTTCTATTAGATTATATCCTTTATCCTCAGCCTCCTTTTTTCTATCCTGATCTATCCATTTAGCCGGGAGATTAAATGCAGGCTCAATCGTATCGTCTCCTTCAATTTCAGGGAGGTCGCCTGGATTTATAACCAGAAACTTATCAGTAAAAAGCTCTTTTCGAGCCAGCTCCATTTCTTTCAGGATTATGGAATATTCAAATGGCTTGAGATTTAGATTATCTCTTACCCTGACCTGGGGAAGTCTTATACCCAGTTCTGAGGCTACTTCCTTTCTTAAGGCTGGAATAGTCTGAAAAAGGTTGTCCGAAGATGAACTCTGTGCAAGCGAGAGCAACCCGTAACCTAACTCAATCCTGATAGGGTCTATTCTTATCGGCTCGACTGGAGTTTTGTTCTTTTCTGCCTTTGACTCCGGGTATATCCCTTTCTCTTCTTCCTCTGGATGATGCTCTTCTCCTTTTTTTCTCAATAAAAAATATCCCAGGGAACCGCCTATTACCACCAGAGGAAGAAAAGCAACTAAGGAAAAACCCGATAAGGCTCCTAAAAGTAAAATGGCACCTACGGCAAGAATCAAAGTCTTTGGGTGAGGAACATACTCGCTTAAAAGATCAGAGGCTAAGCTCTTTCTGGCTGAAGCCCGGGTGATTATCAAACCCGATGTCGAGGAGGTAAGCAAAGCCGGCATCTGAAGGACCAGACCTAAGCCGGCCGCAAGAAGTGCATAGGTTCTAAAAGCGTCCTGATAACCCATCCCTTTCTTCAACATCCCAATCGCAAACCCGGCTATCAGGTTTATGAGGATCAGGATGAAGGAAAGTATCGCCTCTCCTCTGACAAATTTGATTGCACCCTCCATCGAACCATAGAAATCTCCCTCTTTTGACACTTCTTCCCTTCTTCTTCTGGCTTCATCCTGATTGATCAGTCCTGAATTCAATTCCCCTTCAATCGCCATCTGTTTTCCTGGAAGAGAATCCAGAAAGAACCTGGCAATCACTTCAGAGGTGCGGTTTACACCTTTTGTTATGACTAAGAACTGAATTAAGAAGAGGACCAGCAAAACCAGGAGCCCGGCTACATAATCACCTCTGATTGTCAGGTTCCCGAAGGCTGAAACTATCTTTCCAGCATTAGCCTGGCTCAGGATTGCTCTGGTGCAGCCTAATCCCAGGCTTAGTCGAAAGAGAGTGTAGATTAAGATCAGCCCTGGAAAGGAAGAGAATTCAAGTGGTCTTTTAACCTGTAGAACCAGAAGCAAAAGCAGAATTGAAAAAGTCAGGTTAAAAGCTATGAGAAGGTCCAATACAAAGGAAGGCAGAGGAAGTACCAGTGAAAAGACCCCGATCAAAATCCCTGCAAGGAGAATCGACTCTGAGTAACCTTTTATATTTTTTTTCTGTTGATTAGTCATTTACTCATCTTCTTTATCTTATGAAATCTCTAAAGGCTCCCTTAATCTCAGGAGAACCTTCCTCTTCTCTTAGTTCTCTTATAAGCTCTTCTCTGGTCATTCTCATTTCCTTCTGATATTGCCATCTCTGGAACAGATAGTCCCCCATTCCGAAAACTAAGTAAACCCCTACAACTCCCAGTCCGAGCTTGAATAAAATTGATGAGAAATATGTAAGAAGCTCGACAGCATTTCTGTCAGACAGCGTTAACAGATTAGGAAGCTCTTTTTTGATCAGCAAAAACCCAAGAAAACCTAATGCACCGAGTTTCAGACTGAATTTTATCCCTTCATATAAAGTTGTTTTCGAGAGAAACCTGGACAATCTCGAAGTCAATCCTGAAGATTGGTATCCTATGGAATTGAATCTTCCTCTGCTTGAGAATGGAGTTTTAAAAGTCAGAAGAAAATTCGATTGTAATAGATGAGAAAGAATTCCCGGTATTAAGGGTAATAAAGCCAGCGGAAGGATTATCTTAAAGAAATAGGTCGACCAATTATAAAAGAACGATTCAAAACTCCGCAGACTCAAATCCGGCGAGATTATCTTGTTAAAGTTATACTTGAAGACTTCTTTAGCTGCAGATAACAGAGGGAAGAAAAGACAAGCTAAAACCAGGAAAAAGCTTAACAGAACAAAGGAAAAGTTTAACTCTATCGATAGAGGCACATAACCTTTTTTTCGAGCCTCCTCCTTTTTGCGGGGAGAGGCTGGTTCAGTTTTATCCTGGTAATCTTGGTTAAACATTTTTAGTGCCTTTGGAAAGAATAGCTGGAGTGTAAAGCTTTAGCTTTACCTGATCAGTTGAGAAAAAGAAAACTTCATTTTAGTCACGCCAGAGGAGGGACACTCCATTTTTTTTTGACAAATCACTTTCATCTAAGATTTTTTAAAACCTCAGTTACTTCCGAGTTTGTATTCAAAAGTAATTTTTCTATGATTGTTTTGAAGACCGGAAAAGATAAAGCTAAGATCAAAAGTCCTGTGCCTAACCTCAGGGGCATAAAATTCGAGTAGAGATTTGACTGAGGTGTCGTCCTGCTTAAAATTCCTAAAAGCAGGTCAAGTATGAAAAGGGTGATTATAACCGGCGCTGAAATCTTAAGGGCTATCAGGAAAACCGAACCTGAAAACTGCCAGACATGCTCTAAGGCTAAAGATGATAATTTCAACTCTCCAACCGGAATAAGCTCAAAACTCTGGAAAATTGCGGAGAGCAGAAGATGATGTCCATTGAGGCCCAAAAAAATTAGAAGTCCCAGGAAAACCTGCAATCTGGCAACCGGGGATGACCCCTCTTCCTGATTATCTGTCTCCAGATTCAGTTGCAATCCCAGTAGACTCCCACCCATCTCAATTCCCCAGAAAAGTAGATAGAACAAAACCCCGATCAATGCTCCGATGACAACCTCTCTGACCAAAACCAGGATGAAGGAAGGAAACTGGTTCGGTAGATTGGTGCCATTGACGCTGAAGACAGGCAGGATTATCAGGGAAATCAGAAGTATCAGCCCAATTCTTAGCAAAAAGTGGATCGACCTGTGTCCGAAAAAAGGAGCAGTGAAAATCAGCCCGCCTACCCGGAAGACAATTGCCAGGAAAAGCTTGAAGTTACTGATTATGAGATTATATGTCTGCTCAAAGTTCTGCATTTTATACAGAGCAGTTTAGCAAACCTTATGCCTGAGAAAGGGATATATGGAAAAGTCGAGGTAAGTCTTTGCTCAGCCGATGGTTACCTTTTATAATCAGACGGAGGCTGATAGAGATTTATCTCCCTCAATGGAAATTCTTTCCTGTTTGAAGGATAACCTTTCCTGTGCAAGAAAAAAGCAGCTACCTGGTAGACCCGCCTTGCCCACAAGGCGGGCAATAGAAACGCGTAGGGGCGGAGCTTGTCTCCGCCCGTGACTCTGTTTCCTTGTTGGTGCGAAGTATCCGGTAGTCCCGCCTTGCACCCAAGTCGGGACAACAGTACAGTTCAAGCTGTTAAAAGAAATTTTTATTGACTAAAACAGGTTTTGAGCTATATTAATCTTAGACCAAAGTTTCCAAGGAGGGGTTATGAGAAGAGTAATATTCTTTCTTTGTTTTGTCGCGTTAATCCCATCTGTGCACGGTAGAGAACTCAAGAGCAAATTCATGCTTACCTTAAAAGCTGGACCTGCTTATCCGCACTTAGAGCACACAAATCGAGTGACTTTCTTTGGGTCACAAATCGATTATTTTGTCAGTGATCAGGTTTCTATTGGACTGGATCTGAAGTATCTGGAATATTATGAAATTATTTACTATGCAGTCCCTCGCTACTTAGGAGCCCCGGATGATTATCGAAATAAGTGGGACTGGTATTCTTTAGGCGTATCTGGCAAATTTCTTTCCGGTTCGAAAGGGCCATCACCTTTCATCAAATTGGGAGCTGGTTTTTACATTCCTCAGGTGCATCATCCCATCACAAGATGGTTGCAAGACGGAAGCCTGGCCTATAAAGATAAGGAGACCGGAGAAATCTCACCTGGTTTTAATGTGGGAGCTGGGCTACAATATATTGTCTGGAAAAGATTCTCTCTGCAGATCGAAGGATCAATCGACTATATATTCAATAAGAGCAAAAACCTAAATACCACAGAGTCTTTCACCTTTGGTAACCTCACTGCCGGAATATCGTTAATTCTATAAGCCAAATCACCTGATCAGAAACGGAATATTCTCAAAAAGCTTGGTGGTGAAATAAATCAATCTCTGGAGCATCCAGGGCAGAAAAAGAAGAAGGGAGATTGCCACGGCAATCAGTTTGGGAACGAAATTCAGACCTGGCTCCTGAATCTGGGTAGCTGCCTGAAAAACACTTATCAAAAAACCTACCACCAGACTGAAAAGAAGCGCCGGAGCAGAGATGATCAAAGCCAGTATTATTGCTTCTTTTGCTAAATGTAAGATATAATCCAGATTCATTTTTTTTGTTCCCTCCCCCTCACTGGCGACCCTGAAGGGTCGCACTACGACTCTCTTGCGAATGCTACCAAGACAACTTGTCATTCTTCGCTTCGCTCAGAATGACATCCTGTTAATTTTGAGCTTCTCAACGCTCGCTTTAAACCCAATATTACACTTATCTGAAACTGGTCACCAAAGACCGAACCAAAAGATACCAGCCATCAACTAACACGAACAAAAGTATCTTAAAAGGCAGAGAAATCACTGCCGGTGGAAGCATAGCCATTCCCATAGAGGTTATGACTGATGCTACCACCAGATCGATAATCAAAAAAGGAATGAAAATCAAGAACCCGATCTGAAAAGCAATCCTCAGCTCGCTTATCACAAAGCCCGGTATCAGAACATAAGTCGGTATCTCATCTCTATTTTTGGGCTGAGGCAGTTTGGAAAGTTGCACAAATAACGCCAGGTCCTTCTCCCTGGTCTGGTTGAACATAAACTCTCTTAATGGTTTTATTCCCTTCTCATAAGCTTGATTCTGATTTAATTCTCCTTTTAGATAAGGCTGGAGAGCGTTCTGGTTAATGTTAAATATCACCGGGGACATAACAAAAAAAGTTAAAATCAAAGCTAACGCGAAAATAAGCTGGTTAGGCGGTAACTGGGGAGTCCCTATGGATTGTTTTAGAAACGACAGAACCACTACAATCCTGGTGAAAGACGTCACCATAATAAGAATCGAAGGGGCTAAAGCCAGAACCGTGATAATCAAAAGGAGCTGTAAACCGTATGACAGGTCTTTAGGATTATTTACTTTGCCCAATTCCACAGATAGCTTAGGAACTGATTGAGCAACTGCGTCAGAAAACGTCAGCAGAACAAGGAAACCAACTATTCCCAGAATCAGTTTGAATTTTACTTTGTTTATCGGACCCATATGTTCACTGCATGTCATTCTGAGTCCGTAGGACGAAGAATCTGCCTCAAGGTCAAATTCGACAGATTCTTCGGTCATCCATTTGGATTCCCTCAGAATGACGCTATAGGTTCTATGTGACCGTCAGGTCCCCTGACCTGACAGGTTTTTCCCCCGTAGCGCGAACCTTTCTGGGTCGCATTGCGAGGCTGAAAGCCTCGCGCTACGATCTGCCCTATCCTTTTTAAGGAGAGAGACAGGAATAATTTTGTCCTGGCTTCGAGCATGATCTTACAAATTAAGCTTGCCTTTAATCTTCTGTAAAAAAGTAGCTCTAATTTCTTTTTCCGAAACAACTTTATCTTTCAAATCTGTATTAGACTCTGGATTGGAATCTAATTCAGATAAAAGACTTATTTGATTTTCCGTTACCCCTAAGGCTAATAACTTTGATCCTATCTTGACTATAAAAATCCCTTTCTTGGGAGAGATATAGCATCTTTCCAGAACTTGAATCAGGTCTCCTGCCCGATTCTTTTTCAAGCCGAGCGAGCTTTTTTTTAACAGGAAAAGGGATAGATATATAAGACCGATGATTAAAACTAAGGACAGGAAAAGCCTGATTATCAGGCTGCCTGTACCAGTATCCGGTATCTTTTCAGTTTCAGCAACTAAGTTACCTGATGTAAGAACTACTAAAAGCTTGTTCATCTTTAATTAAGATTCCTTTTTCTTTTATGTGGTCGTCCATTTGGACGAAAAACCTGCCAGGTCAGTCCCGCCGATGGCGGGATGGCAAGCACAGAATGACTTTATTTAATTCTTTTCTTCTTCTGAATGACAGATCAATTCCGTGATCCGGACTCCCAATCTTTTTATGTGGCCGTCGAGTCCCCCGACTCGACGAAACGACTTTATTTAATTCTCTTTTCTTCAGAAGGACAAATCAATTCCGTGATCCGGACTCCTAATCTCTCCTCCACTACTACTACTTCACCTTTTGCCAGAGGTTGATCCCCAACGTAAAGCTCAACCGGTTCACCCGGCAATTTGTCTAATTGCACAATAGAGCCAGGCCCCAATTCCAATATCTCTTTGATTTTCATCTTGGAATGCCCCAATTCCACGTTGATCGGCAAACATACTTCTGAAAGAAAAGATATATCCTGCTTTCCTGCGTTCCTGAATTCAGAGGTCAATTCGGGAAATTCACCTCTTCTGACTGAGACCTCTTCCTCAGTGAGTTTTCCTTTTTGATCATCCGAAGAATAAATCTCTCCCTGTAAGATTTTATTTTCCTTCATATTCTCTCCTGTCAAGAAAAAGTTGAGACGATTTTCACCCCTTTTCTACTATTATAAATACCGGGGATGCCCCTGAATCTGTTCTTCTCCTGGATTGAAATGGTTACTTCAGAGTCTCCTTCCGTGTCCATAAGAATTATATATCCAGGCTTAAGCTCTGCAATCTGGTTTAAGGTCAGTCGTAGAGACGCATCGCTATGCGTCTCTATATTTCCTAAAACGCAGGTCAGCTCCACTTCTGAGTCCTCTATCAATTCCTTGATGTTCTGTTTAGATTCCATACTCGAACTCAAGCCACCAGTGCAGACTTTATCCAGAAATGAGAACGGATAGCCTATCTCTATTTCTCCTGAGTTCATCCCGCATTTGACTGAAAACCTCGAAACTACGAGTCTCTCTTGTCCCGGTTCTTTTCCGTAACAAAAGGTCAGATTATCTATTTTAATACCCTCTGCCCAGGCATTCTGTAATTCCTTAACAATTCCTTCTACCAGTTGAAACAAGGCGCTTTCTTCAATTTTGGACAGTTTCGCCGGTGAGACTCTTTCGCCGTCTGGATAACCCAGATAAAAGCACAATAACTGGCTGGCTAAATTTTTATCAAGCGCTAACCTGCCATCTTGCCGGGAATCTAACTGAAAGGTAAAGTCTAATTTTTCTCCACTCTTTTCGACGTTAATAGGCTCTAATCCTGCCCTCTGTGAAGAAACCAGAATCTTCTCTTTGCTTTCTCCTATGGTGGTCTTGAAAAGTAGGACAAGATTTTGAGCAAACCGCAAATTGACCTCATTCAGCTTCTTTTCAATTCTGGGCGGTAATTTTCGGATCTGCCTGAAATCAAAAGGCTTCATCTCTTTAAATCCGGAATTGTCGATCATTTTTTCGTCCTACTTTCTTGGCTCATAAAATATGCAGGCTGAGAGGATGAAGGTCCATTTCATTCTCTCAGCCATTTTCCCCCTCTCCGATTTCTTGCTCGAGAAACGATGCGGAGAATTTGTTTCTCAAGCCTGGTGTGCTGCAACTTCGGTTTACTTCAAAAAGGTTATTTCGCAATTTTCGTGCCAACCCTTATAAAATTGTTCTTGCCCAGTCATCTCTTTGCTTTTCAAATGATTAAGCTCGTTTTTGAACTGAATTAAAATTCAATTCAAAGATTATTCTCGAAAATAATTCCTGTTCTGTGGTAAAAAATTCCTCTGCATATGTAATCATAAAACCCTGAGCCTTCTCCTTGAAGCAAATCTTGTGTCGTAAATACAAGACCTGACTGAAGTCAGTGAGAACCATTCTCAGCCTCCAAATCATTTATGAGAAATTACCCTGCTGACTTCATCCATCTCTTTCTGTTCTTCTTTTCTTAGTTCGTTTAAGAACTGGGTGAATTTTGCCTGTCTGTTTTTTTCTAAAGTCTTTTTTTCTTTTTCTCTTTTTTGAGTGAGTTTTTTTAGCTGGATTAGATTCTGCCGGAGTTTTCTTAAGTTTTGTTTTTTCTCCTCGATCTTTTCTTCTAACAGATGCAGGTATTCCTTGTACCAGTTAAGCTCATTGAGTTCCAGAAATGCATGGGACTTGTCCTTCAGCTTTTCCCGATAATCCTCCCGCTGGTCAGTTAATATATCCAGAAACTCCTTTTCTGATTTGAAAGCATCCCTGACCTTTTTTAGCTCTCTCAGGGCAGTTTTCAGGCGTTCTTTTCTGAAATCTTCTATACCGCGAAGTCTATAATTGAATTTTTTCATTCTTTAAAAATCTCCTTCAGGAGATTCATGCTGGTCTCAAAATTCGAGTGCTCGTCAATCTTCTGCCGTAAGAATGCATTAATTTTTTCCATTCTGGATAATGCATAGTCTATCTTACGGCTGGAGCCGGATGAGTAAGCCCCAACATTGATCAAGTCCTCAGCTTCTTTATAGGCCGCCAGCAGGTTTTTGAGTCTATCTGAAAGCTCTAACTGTTCCCTGGATGCAACGTCTTTCATCACCCGGCTCACAGATTCCAGAATATCTATTGACGGGTAATGATTCAGCCCGGCTAATTTTCGCGAGAGTATGATATGACCATCCAAAGTTGCTCTGGAGCAATCTGAGATCGGCTCATTGAAATCGTCCCCTTCTACTAAGACGGTATAAAATCCCGTTATACTTCCAGAATCAGAAGCACCCGCTC
Source organism: Candidatus Zixiibacteriota bacterium (assembly GCA_022865345.1). Lineage (NCBI taxonomy): Bacteria > Pseudomonadati > Candidatus Zixiibacteriota > Candidatus Zixiibacteriota bacterium. Next base: position 2,881 of record JALHSU010000181.1, on the reverse strand, counting down.
TTTCTAAAATCTGAGGCAAAAGAGAGAAAACAGAAGGAGTGAACCCCCGGGTAGTGGGCGGCTCCCCCACTGCTAAACTTACTTCCCTTTGAGCTAAGGCAATGCGGGTCAGAGAATCCATAAGCAGAAGCACGTTCATACCTAAGTCTCTGAAGTATTCCGCTACAGTTGTTGCCACTAAAGCCGCTTTAACCCTGACCAGAGGTGGCTGGTCCGAGGTGGCAGCCACTACAACTGTTTTTTTCAGGCCTTCTTCTTTTAAATCCCTTTCGATAAATTCTCTTACCTCTCTTCCCCTTTCACCGATAAGGGCTATTACGTTTACATCTGCAGAGGAATCTCTAGCAATCATCCCCAAAAGAACGCTTTTCCCCACTCCGCTTCCGGAAAAAATCCCCATTCTCTGCCCCTGCCCACAGGTCAACAGGGTATCAATTGCTTTTATCCCGGTATGAAAAGGAGCAACTATTCTTTTGCGCTTCAGCGGTTCTGGAGGAGCAGAGTGAATAGATCTTTCTTCGCATTTTTGCAATTCTCCTTTTCCATCTATTGGCTGTCCCAGTCCATTCAAGACTCTGCCGACTAATCCCTTACCAACTTCTAGGCTGAAGTCTTTTCCGGAAGAAACCACAAAACTGCCGGGAGTTATGCCTCTCATTTCTCCTAAAGGCATCAGAATAACCCGGTCCTCCTTGAATCCAACGACTTCAGCTAAAATCTTTTTTTTCTCCCGGTTATCAATAAAGCATAGCTCTCCGATGGAGGCAGCCGGACCTGAGGATTCGATCACCATCCCCACTATTTTCTGTACCTTGCCGTTGACCTTATAAGGGTCGACCTTCTTCAGAGCTTCTAGATATTTTTGAGAATTCATCTTGAGACCGGATTAAAACCCTCAGGCTTGAGTTACTTCTAAAAGTGCTTTACCGATCATCTCTAATTGGGTCTCGATTTGAGCATCGATATGACCCAATTCTGAATAAATCAGGCAGCCCCCTCTGGTAACCTTGCTATCTTCCTCTAAAATCAATTCCTTTAATCCCTCTGCTGATTTAATTTCTTTAGAATGCTTGCTTACTATTTCCAGATCTGCGGGATTTAGCCTGATTATTATTCTTCCTTTATCTAACAAGTGCTTTAAAGCATGTTTGAGGTTTTTCAGGATGATTTTTTCATCCCGTTCAATTTTCTGCTGAATTACTTTGGACGCAATCTCCAGGGAAAGTCTTACCATATCTTTTTCCACTGATTTGAGATACTCCTCTCTCTGTTTCTTTAGTTCCTCGATCAGGTTGAGGAAAAGTTGAATGACCATCTCCTGTTCTTCCCTCATTATCTCTTTACCGTCCTCAAACCCCGATCTATAAGTCTGTTCTTTTTCTAATTGAATCTTCTCCTCCAAGAAATTTACCCTGGACTGGATGATTTTATCAAGCGCTAAAGACTTATCTTTTGCCTCAACACTCTGGATACTTTCGCCGTTTCTCTTTGCTTTCCCCCTGCTGAGACTGGCTTTTTCCGAAGAGAGTTTATATTTAGTTAATATCTCTGACATCTTATTAATATTTGGAGTGTAAAACCTCAAGGTCTTGAGACTTCAGTTTTACCTGATTCTGTCTGGTCTTCTTCCAGATATGAAGATGTATATTTTGACTCACCTTTTAGCAAGGATTCAAAAGCTGTCCATACCCTCTTCTTTACTTCGGGAGATATCTGCTCTACCCTGCTCAAGCTAACGGCGACCTCTCCTCGTTTTTCAGCAGGCAGCCAGTTCAAGATATCCGTCGCTTTGTCATTGGGAAGCTGGGATAGAATGACAGCTATGTTATGCGGAGTTTCATCCTTTAATAATTCGAAATAGGTCTCGGTGTCTGAATCTTTAATCTCTTCAGATTCAGTATCCAATTCATTCTTCCTTAAACCAGACTCAAATTCCGCTTGTGTTTTTCTGAGATTAGTGAAAGAGCTGACTGGTTTTCTGCTTTTGAACCACCTCAACGCAATGTAGAATAGCAATGGGGTTAAAACCAGAAGCAAAATCCAGAAATATTTATATAGGAGGTTTGGAGCAGAATTCTCCGTCTCTTCAGTTTTAGTACTATAACCTGACAAAGGCGAAGCTTTGTTTTTTAAATCTACTCCTGCTTCTTTTTCGGTCTGAATTGGAGAGGATAAAAACTCCTCTGGTGACTGCTCGGTTTCTCCTGAGAACAATATGTCCCCGTTGAAATCTATTATGGTCACATTTGCGGTGGAGAGTCCCTCGATGCTGTTGGCTATGAGTTTGGCAATTCCCAGGGCCTGAGAGCCGGAAAGCTTAAATCCCGGTTTTAGTTTGAGCATAACCGAGGCAGATGGTTCTCTCTTGTCCTCTTTGAACAATTTTTCTTCTGGCAGGACCAGATGAACTCTAACAGATTCTATTTCCTTGAGCTCCCCGATCGTCCTGGCAAGCTCTCCTTCTAATGCTCTTTTGTAGTTGATTTTTTCGACAAAATCGGTCATCCCCCAGCTTTTTTTATCGAAGATTTCATACCCCACTCCAGATTTAGGTAAACCCTCTCTGGCTAATTGTAATCTAACCTCCTCCGCCTCATCTGAAGGGACTAAGATTACTTTACCTCCATCAGAGATTTTATAAGGAACTTTACTGCTTTTCAATTTTTCGATGATCGCACCTGCCTCATCCGCCTCTAACCCGTTGTATAAAGTCACATATTCGACCCGATGAGCACGGGAATAGATAACAATTAATCCCGAAAAAATAATTAAGCACAAAACTCCTAAGGTAACCCTCTTTAACAGACTCATCTGACCCCAGAGGTTAACTAATTGGTTCTTAAGTTCGGTTAGATTCATTCTTTTTCTCTGATTTGCCTTT